>JAOAFQ010000060.1 GCA_026416195.1 Candidatus Aminicenantota bacterium
GGCGCATATGGAGTGATGAAAGTCAAGGAAGAAGTGAAGAAAAAAGTTCTGGAACTAAAATGGCATTTAATCATTCAGCCTACTTTTCAAGCGGTTGAAATATATAACCAAAAAATCAACGAAGGCCGGGTTATCGGCGCCTTTCATTTAACCTGCTGATTAAGGGATAATCAATCATGTCTCAATGTTATCATTGCCAGCGTAGAAAAGCCAAAAGACATTGTTCAGCCTTAAGAGCTGAGCTCTGTCAGCTTTGCTGTGGAGAGCTACGGCAAAAGAAGATTAATTGTCCACCTTCCTGTCCCTACCTTCAACATCAGACATATCAAGAACAAAGAAAATGGCAAAAACTGAGGAATGGATCAAAAGAAATTTTGAAAGATGAAAGATTAGCCTGGCTTGCTGCCCAAATAGAATTAGCTGTTAACCAATTGGCTCAACAACAAATAATCACCAAAGATTATGATGCCTTTAAATTATTAAATTATGCTCGGGATAAAATCGCGGTCAGCGATAAAATAATAGTTCTACCAGCTGAGACAATCAATAAGAAAAATTCTCCAGAGGAAGCTCTGGTCAATTTTATTAATAATGTCCGCTATGAAAAAGGGCTAATGCTTTCGGTAACCTCTTCTGGTTATAAACGTGAAGAAAAATTGAAGTGTCTCGAGGCTCTTATGGCCATCCTTTATGAAATCACCAAGGGAGATTTAAGTGGCCGAATTTATCTTGAAGATTTAGCTCGACGAGCTGAGAAAGCTCAAAAAGAAAAGGGTCAAAAAATTTTGCTTCCTTAAATTTAAGTCTGATTGTAGAAAGCTTGTCCAGAAAATTACTTATCTACCGACCGAGCAAAGAACCAAGAAGTTTAAGCGAAGGAAAATGATCAGCCACAATTTTGACTATTGCCAAAATTGGAACCGCCAGGATCATTCCAGGTATTCCCCATAACCATCCCCAGAAAAAGAGAAAAAAAAGAACGGCCAGGGGGCTCAATCCTAAGCTCTGTCCCATAATTTTAGGTTCAAGGATATTAGCCACAATAAAATCAATAACTACGAGAAAAATGAAAATCCAAAGGGCCCGAAGAAGACTGCCAAATTGTAAAGCAGCATAAAGCGAAGGTAAAATAATTGCTGCGATTGACCCAATACTGGGAATGTAATTAAGAATAAAAGCTAGAATCCCAAACATTAAGGCGAAATCGACTCCAAAAATTTTAAGAATTAAAGTCAAGATGGCTCCTGAAAAAAAACTTACCAGCGTTTTAATCACCAAATATTTTTGAATTTCCCGGTCAATTTGATCATGTAACTGGGCGAATGCTTGAGCTTTGCTAGGTTCCAGAGCCAAGAAAATTTTTGATTTTATTTTTCCCCTCCCCGCCAACATAAAAAATAGGAAAACCAAGATTAAAAGAAGTTTGGTTAAAAAAGAAACAAAGGTTCCAAGCGAGGCCAGAATGAAGTTAGCCAGGCGGTTAAAATTTAAATTCTCAAGAATGGCCACTCTCGAATAACTAACACCTAGCTCAGCCAGCTTCCCTCGTAGCCAATCAAGAAAAGAATTGAATTGATGACCGTAGCTAGGTAACTTTTCAGCTAGAGCTTTTCCACTAGCGTAAATCAAAACCCCAAGAAAGTAAAGGATAGTAAAGGCGATCATTATGGAAAAAATCAAAGCGAGAAAACGGGGAATTTTTAACCGAGCCGAAAGGTCAATTAAAGGAGAAAATAAAAAATAAAGAAATAAAGCTAAAAAGAAAGGGAAAAATACAGGCTTTGCTAGCCTTAAAACAAGCCCAAAGATGAAAATCAATAAGAAAGAATCTACCGCTATTCTTAAAGGATCCTTAGTCATTAATGGGCTTTTTGGGCTAAATCTTTCAGAATGCTTTGCCACTCTTTAATGAAAGTTAAGGCCAATTCGTCCTTAGCTTGAGGTAGACGAATTAAGCCGAAAATAAAGGACTCCGACCGAGCTAAATAAAGATGGCGGAAGTATTTATTGACCCCGTAAAAAAGAGAATTTTTTTCTTCAATTTTTTCCGCGGTTAAGGCCAACTCTTTTTTCCATCTCGACTCCATAATTGCGGCCTCATCTTTGTCCTGAGCTTGAATAATAAAAGCTTCAAATGTTAAGCCATCTCGTTCATAGGCCGCAATTAAGGCATTATGGAGATAATCAAAGCCAAGAAAATTCTTTAAAATAAATTTAATTGAATATGGCTTGAGTCCTGTCGGTGGAAAAAGTTTTTCAGGAGGTTGCCAGTTTAAATCTTGGGGAATAAGTTTAGCAATTTCTTGACCAAAAAGAAGAACCAATTTCTCGGCTTCGTCAGGAGGCAAAAAAGAAAAAATCTTTATATAAAAAGAGCTAGCTAAGAAATGCAAAGCTCCTTCTTCTAGATAGCCCTCAAGACCAATCTCAACAAAATTACCCTCGGTTGGCCTTTCAGAGCTATAAATGCCATAAGCCTTTATGGTTTCTCCCATATCATAAATTTCCACTGTAATTACAGGATCTTTATCTTTTTCTCGCTGATATAAGCCAACGATTAATCCTTGAAAATCATAAGCTAAATAAGCCTCAGAAGCTCCATCAATATATTCAAAGAGATTGGATGGACCATAAAATTCAGGTTCTTGGCTAAGGAACCAACTGGGCAATTGAGGCAAAAATTTAATCAGCCTTTCCTTAGTAGAAAACGCTTCCCCGGCTCCAAAAATGAGAAAAAAATAAACGCATAAAAAAATTTTTCCCCCTAATGCTTTTAATTTAAGCATTTTTATCATTCAATTCCTTCATTTTCTATTTTTAAATTTAACCGAATTGGTCAATCATATCAAGATAATTCTTACATTGTTTAATTCTAAAATGTCTAATCTTAACTAGTTGCTGTTTGACTTGAGTCTAGGTAAAAGTTAACTTAAAAATATGGCCGATAAAACTAAAGTAATTGTTATCCACGCGAAGGGGATTCTTTCAAACTCCAAACCTGATCCGCAACGTTTGCAAGCTATAATCATTAAAGGGCTAACGCTTTTGACCTCTCAAGAAAAAGATAAAGAAGCGGTAGAAAAAATATTCTCCCCCTCTGATCGGGTGGGAATTAAAATAAACACAATTGCTGGCGCCAGACTTACCACGTCTCCTGAGCTTGCTTTGGCCTTAACCACGGTTCTAAATCGGGGAGGAATTCCTGAAAGAAATATGGTGATCTGGGATCGAACCAATCGGGAATTAAAAGAAGCCGGCTACCCACTGCTCACATCCAGAGATAAACTTAAAATTTTTGGCACTGATACGAGCGGGGCTGGTTACGAATCAGAGCCATATTCATTCCGGAACATAGGCAGCCTCTTTTCGACAATCTTAACCAATTTTGTTACTGCTTCTATCAGTTTAGCTGTTCTTAAAGATCATGGATTAGCTGGCCTTACGGCTGGAATGAAAAACTACTTTGGAGCCATTCATAATCCAAATAAATATCATGACAATCATTGCAATCCCTATTTAGCTGAACTTTGTGCCTCGCCACCAATTAAATCTAAACATCGATTGACTATTCTAGATGCTCTCTTGATTCAGTACCACAAAGGACCTTCTTTTCATCCCCGTTGGGCCACCCAATATGAAAGCCTGATTTTCGGTCTTGATCCTGTAGCCACCGACACGGTTGGCTGGCAAATTATCGAAAAATTAAGGGCTGAAAAAGGCTTACCCAGCCTGAAGGAAGAGGGTCGGCCACCACTATATCTAGAGACAGCCACTTCCCTTGGTTTGGGTGAAAGTAACCTCTCCAGGATTCAAATAATCGAAGAAGAAGTGTAAAATAAAATAAGGCACAATGAAAAGAAGGGAGTTTATAAAAGCAAGCAGTTATTTTTGCATATATTTAAGTGGAGGAGGATCAATTAGTTATCCTTTTTCTTTTTCGCCTTCAAAATCAACTAACCTTTCTAGAGTCGAAGCGCGTTATTATGAAAAACTTCCCGATCGAGAAATCCGCTGCCTCCTTTGTCCGCGATATTGTCATTTAGGAGATAAAGAGAGGGGCTATTGTGGCGTAAGAGAAAACGAAGGAGGAACTTATTATACCCTTGTTTATGGCAAAGTTTGTGCTCTCAATGTAGATCCAATCGAAAAAAAACCTTTTTTTCATTTTTATCCTGGAACTCAAGCTTTCTCCCTAGCAACGGTCGGATGCAATGTTAATTGCAAATTCTGTCAGAATTGGCAAATATCTCAGGTAAGACCAGAACAAGTAGAGGCCTTCGATTTACCCCCAGAAGCTGTTGGCCTAGCGGCTAAAAATAACAATTGTCTATCGATTGCTTATACTTACACTGAACCAGTCGTCTTTTTCGAATACATGGTCGATAGTGCCTTAGCTTCTAAAAACTATGGGATAAAAAATGTGGTGGTTACCGGCGGTCATATTAATCTAAAACCGTTGGAAGAGTTAATTAAAGTGGTCGATGCTATTAAAGTTGACTTAAAATCCTTTTCAGAATCCTTTTACAAAGAATATGTCCGCGGTGAGCTCAAACCAGTTCTTGAAGCCATTAAATTGATTCATCAAAGGAAAAAATGGCTCGAAATTGTTTATCTGGTCATCCCAACGCTTAATGACCAAGAATTGATGATCCGACAATTGTGCCGCTGGCTTCTTAAAGAAACAGGTCCTGATGTTCCTCTTCATTTTTCTCGTTTTCATCCCATGTATCTTCTCAAAAACTTGCCGCCTACCCCTATTTCGACTTTGGAGAAACTTCATTCTATAGCTAAAGAAGAAGGCCTACGTTATGTTTATATAGGCAACGTCCCTGGCCATAAGGCCGAAAGCACCTATTGTCCCTTTTGCGGACAAATGATTATTGAAAGGGTAGGCTATCAGATTGGGCGGATGGAACTTCGTCAAGGCCGATGCCGGTTTTGCCACTCGACTATTCCAGGAATCTGGTCTTGAGCCGGGATATTTTTCCCTTTCTTCTCGGATTTTTATCTATTTCGACTCAGATATTCCTTCTCCGAGAGTTCCAAGTTCATTTTTATGGAAATGAAATGGTTTATGGCTTCGTCCTTGGCTTTTGGCTTCTTTGGGGCTCTTTGGGTAGCCTATTTGCTTCAAAACTACCTTTCCAAAAAAAACAATTAGCCTTATTATTTGAAATTACTTTAATTTTTATTGCCCTTACATTTATCTCTCTTCGTCTTATCAGATTTATTTGGGGAAAACCTTTTGGCGAAAGTCTCGGTTTAACTGCTTCTTTTTTCTCAGCTTTAATTTGTTGTTTTTTTCTCAGTTTTCCCTTTGGCCTCCTTTTTTTCCTAAACGTTCTCTTTCTTGACGGCCAGATTGCCCGAGTTTATCTTCTCGAAGCCCTTGGAGCCTGCTTGGCCGGATTGGCTGTTGATTTTGGTCTTATCCCTCATGTGAGCTGTTGGCCATCTCTTACGATAATTGGCCTTTTCAGCCTTCTTCTTATCTTAATCTTTTCACCCACAAAAAAGAACTGGTTTCTTATAGCTTCAACTTCCTTAATTTTAATTAGCCTTTCCATCTTTGATTGGACAATCCAAAAAATAGCGGCCAAACCCTTTCCCTTAATTGAAAGTCGGGATAGTCGATTTGGTCGCTGGCAAGTAATTAAAATTGACGATCAAATGACTCTTTATCAAAATGGAATGGTGGCCGCCTCTATTCCTGACCCAGCCGAGGCGGAAGAAATAATTCATTTTGCTCTTTTACAAAGACCAGAGGCGAAAAGGATTCTTTTAATTGGCGGCGGGTTTGGAGGGGCAATTGAAGAAGCTTTAAAATATCCTTTAGCCAAGATCGATTATGTCGAAATAGATCCGAGCGTTATTTATTTATTAAAAGATTTATTGTCTCCAGAAAAAAGAGCTTTTTTTGAATCGCCTCGCCTTAACCTTCACTATCTAGATGGGCGAACCTTTCTTCAAAAATCTACCGATCTGTTTGATATTATCATTCTGGCTGGACCAGAGCCGTCTACGGCTCAACTCAATCGATTTTATACTCGCGAATTTTTTTCTTTAGTTAAACAGCATCTTGCTCCTGGTGGAGTCGTATCTTTGAGGCTTTCATCCGCTGAAAATTATCAAAATCCAAGTTTAGTTCGATATCTGAGGAGCAATTACTCTACTTTGGCCTCGGTCTTCTCCTACGTCGAAATAATTCCAGGAGACACCAACATTTTTCTAGCCTCAGATGATTGGCTATCGATTGACTTCAATTATCTGGTTAAGAACCTAGAAAATTATCAAATTGACACCAAATTTATTCGACCCGAAACGCTTTTGGCAAGATTAAATCCCTTGCGTCTAAATAGTCTCAAATCTAAAATTACTCCTCCCTTTCTTGAAACCAATAGTGATTTAAAACCAAGAGGATATTTATATTACTTAGTCTATTGGGCTACGCAGTTTGGTTTGACTGAGGCTAAGGTAATGGAATTTTGGCTAAAAATTCCGGCTCTTTTTTTAATTCTATTGCCTCTTTTTCTCATCATCGCTCTTTTTTGTCCATTACTTATTTCTAAAGGAAAAGCAGCTTTTCCTGCTCTACCCTTACTTGTTCTTGGTTTTACCAGCCTGATGGCTGAAGTCCTTATTCTTCTTTGGTTTCAGCTTCAATTTGGCTATATTTACGAAAAAATTGCTCTTCTTATTACCTGGTTTATGCTCGGTCTTTTGGCCGGTTCTTTCCTCAGTTTAAGATTGGGCTCATTAAAAGCTCTCAATCGTTGGCTTATCGTCGATCAAGCCCTTATTCTCCTTATTCTTAGTTGGCTTTTCCTTCTGCTTCCGGTCAAAATTCCTAATCTCATTCCTTACCTCTTTCTATTCCTTCTAGGCGGAGTTGGTGGTCATCTGTTTATTCTTAGCAATCAGCCCTTAATTCGAGAAAGTCAAAGCTATGGCTTTGGTTATTCCCTAGATCTGGCTGGTTCTTTCTTGGGAGCTATCTTGGGACCACCTCTTTTTTTCCCCATACTTGGTTTGCCTCTGTCTATTTTTTCCCTATTAATCCTAAACTTCTTCTGCCTTATAATCCTCCTCATTTTTAGCTATATTCAAAAAAGATAGCTATAAATTTTCTTGACACAATATTTATTTTATGCTTAATTGTATTGTCATTTTTAGCTCATAAATAGAGAGAGTACCCTTGGTAATAATAGAGCCCGCCATAAGGGAAAAACAACCATGAGAATTAATCTTTCTCAGAAAAAAATCCGTGACTCCTTTGTGGAGAAAGTTCAGCAATTAAGTGGCCAAAATTTGCTTGTCTGCTACCAATGTGGCAAATGTTCGGCAGGCTGTCCAGCGGTGGCCGAAATGGATATCTTGCCCAACCAAGTAATCCGTTTTGCCCAACTTGGGTTGAAAGAGGAACTATTAAACTGCCGGGCTATTTGGGCCTGTGCTTCCTGTTTAACTTGCAATGTCCGTTGTCCTAAGGGAATAAAAATCGCCGAAGTAATGGAGGCAATTCGGCAAATCCTGCTCCGACAAAGATTGGACCATGTTGATATCAATAAAATTCCTCCAGAAAAAAGAAAAGAATTTCCAGCTATTGCCTTAATTAGCAATTTTCGAAAATTCACTTCATGATAAAATGAAATTAATAAATATAACCATATCATGCCAAAGGAATAATAATAATGAAAATAGCTTATTATCCGGGGTGCACACTTAAAGCTCATGGAAAAAATTTTGAAGAATCAGCCCTTTGTTCCCTAAAAGAGTTAGGCATAGAAGTTTTCGAGATTCCTCGATGGAACTGTTGTGGTACCGTTTTTTCTCTAGCGGCCGACGATGTCATTCATCATATAGCGCCTCTTCGTAATCTGATCCGGGCTCAAGAAGCTGGCTTCAATTCTGTCGTGACTCTGTGCGCTATGTGCTATAACACTTTGAAACGCTCTAAGAGCCGCTTTGATGAAAATCTCGATATTCGAGAGAAAATCCAACGCTTTATGGATGAGGAAAAAATTCAACTCAACGGTTCCTTTAAAATTCTCCATTATCTTGAATTCCTCAGGGATGAAATTAAATTCGAAAACCTAACCCGCCAGGTAGTTAAACCTTTAAAGGGGTTGAAAGTAGCCAACTATTACGGTTGCCTTCTTGTCAGACCTAAGGAAATAGGCTTTGATGATATGGAAAATCCTACCATTATGGATAATTTAATAGACGGACTTGGGGCCAAAGCTATTGACTTTCCTTATAAAACCGAATGTTGCGGAGCTTATCAAACCGTTGATAAGCCTCAAGTCGTTATCCTGAGAACAGCCCAAATATTAAAGGCAGCTCAAGAAAGGGGAGCAGATGTCGTGGCGGTCAGCTGTCCCTTGTGCGCTTTTAATCTAGATTACCGACAAAAAGATGTTCGCCAAGCTGAAGGCGATTTTAAGCTCATTCCTGTTCTTTATTTTACTCAACTGATGGCTATTGCTTTGGGTTGCCCGGAAACAAGTCTACGCTTTGACCTTCATGAGGTCGATCCCAGGCCAATCTTAAAAGAAAAAGGTTTAATTTGAGGGTCCCATGATTTATTTCGGAGAATTAAAGGAAAAAAAAGGGATAGTCAATATTATAAAAGATCGATGCAAGGGATGTAGTTTCTGCGTTGAATATTGCCCTCGAGATGTACTGGAAATGTCTGAGGAATTTAACGTTAAGGGCTATCACCCTCCCCGAGTGATCAATCCTGATAACTGCTGTTACTGCCAGCTTTGTGAAGCCATTTGTCCAGAATTTGCTATTTTTGTAACTCTTAGAGAGGAGGAAGAACGTGAACGTGAGAAAGAAATCAGCCGACCCTAAAGGCGTCCTAACCGGGGTTCATTATTTGGATGGTGACTATGCCATCGCTGAAGGGGCCCTGGCTGCAGGATGCCGTTTCTTTGCTGGCTATCCAATAACGCCATCAACCGAAACGGCTGAAAGATTTGCTGAGCGGATTCCTATGGTTGGTGGCGTTTTTATTCAAATGGAAGACGAAATTGCTTCAGTGGCAGCTCTAATTGGAGCCTCCTGGGCTGGACTTAAGGCAATGACCGTAACTTCTGGGCCTGGTTTTTCCTTGATGATGGAAAATATCGGCCTGGCCTGTATGATGGAAGTCCCGATTGTAATCGCTGATGTCCAGAGAGGTGGACCATCAACAGGTCTGCCTACTTTGACTGGCCAAGGAGATATGCAGCAAGTAAAATGGGGTTCTCATGGGGATTATGAAATAATTGCTCTCTCGCCTGACTCGCCTCAGGAGTGCTTCGATTTAACTATTAAAGCTTTTAACCTTTCCGAGATGTTTCGAGTCCCAGTTTTTATTATGACCGATGAATGTGTTGGCCATATGCATGAAAAGGTAGTCATTCCTCCGGCCGAAGAAATTGAAATTGTCGAAAGAAAATGGTATGAAGGGCCGAAAGACAAATACCTCCCCTACAAACCGGATGTCGATCTTGTCCCCTTTATGGTTAAAGCTGGCGATGGTTATCGGTTTCACACAACTGGACTTACTCATGATGAAAGAGGATATCCGGTAATAAACGCTGAATGTCAAGACTGGTGTGTAAGACATCTTTGCGATAAGATTCGACTTAATGCCGATAAAATAATTGAATACAAAGAAGACGAAACTGACAACGCAGAAATTGTGGTTGTCTCCTATGGCATCACCTCCCGAGTGGCTTGGAAAGCCATTCAAGATGCTCGCAAGGCGGGGATTAAAGTTGGCTCACTTCGGCTAATAACAATTTGGCCCTTCCCTGATAAACGAATTGAAGAATTGGCTGGGAAAATAAAGGCCTTTGTTGTACCTGAAATTAACCTTGGCCAAATCAAAAGAGAAGTTGAACGAGCAGCTAAAGGAAAAGTTCCGGTTTATCCTGTTTCTCATTGTGGTGGGTGGGTCCATAACCCCGATAATATTTTAAAAGTTATAAAGGAGGCAGCAAAATGAAACCTGAAGATCGTGTAGAAGGAAGACATCCGATGGAAGAATTTCTTCGGATGGATCGTATGCCTCATATCTGGTGCTCTGGCTGCGGAATCGGCATTGTGGTCACCTCCTTTATTGAGGCTCTCCAGAAAAGCGGCCTTGATCCAAATAAAGTCTGCGTTTGTTCCGGTATTGGCTGTACTGGTCGGGTAGCTGGATACGTAAAGCTAGATTCTTTTCATACAACCCATGGCCGTCCAGTCCCCTTTGCTACCGGCCTAAAACTGGCAAATCCAGAACTCAAGGTAGTCGTTTTTAGTGGTGATGGTGATATCGTCGGTATTGGTGGCAACCATTTTATCCATGCCGCCCGCCGCAACATGGATATAGTTGTCATTTGTGTGAACAATTTTAATTATGCTATGACCGGCGGCCAAGTAGCTGCCACAACGCCAATTGGAGCTAATCTCTCGACTGCTCCTTATGGAAATTTTGAGTATCCTTTTAATCTACCCTATTTAGCCGAAGCTTGTGGAGCTACTTATGTAGCTCGCTGGACATGTCTTCATATCCGAAGGGTAACAAAGAGTATTCAAGAAGCTTTACAGAAAAGGGGTTTTTCCTTCATTGAAGTCATTACTCCCTGTGTTACCCTTTATGCCCGGCGCAATCGCTTAGGAGATGGACTTAATTTGCTCCGTTACTATTATGAAAATTCAGAAATTAGACATGGAGCTGATACTCGAACTCTAGATATCGGCTATCAAGGTAAAATCATCGTTGGTAAATTCGTTGATATTGAAAAACCAACTTTTCTTGATTGCATGAATAATCACCTTCGGAAAGTGCTTGGCGATAAATATCAACCTTGGGGAGTTAAATCATGAATGAAATTCGCTTCTCTGGATTTGGTGGTCAGGGAATTATTCGCCAAGGCCTAATCCTTGGCAAGGCTTTATCCCTTTATGACAATAAATTTGCCACTATGACCCAGAGCTTTGGACCAGAAGCTCGAGGAAGTGCTTGTAGTTCACAAGTGGTCGTGGCTGAAGAAAGAGTTCTTTATCCCTATGTGACCAAGCCTGAAGTTCTAGTGGCTATGTCCCAAGAAGCTTATGATAAATATGAGCCAGAACTGCGAGAGGGTGGCATTCTTATTATCGATAGTGATTTAGTTAGACTTAAGCCTTCAAAAAGAAAAATAAAAATCTATAGCATTCCTTCGACCCGCTTTGCTGAAGAAATTGGCAATCGGATTTATGCCAATCTCGTAATGCTCGGCTTTTTCACCGCGATAACCAAAATAGTTACGCCTGAAGCTATTAAAAAAGCTCTGCCCGGATTAGTTCCTTCAAGATATATAGATATAAACATTAAAGCTTTTGACAAGGGCTATAATTATGGCCTTGAAGTTTTAGAAAAGGAAGCCCAGGAAAAAGCTGAGGAAGAAAAAACTGAAAAGACTCAAAAACTCAAGGGCAAGGGGACAAAAAAATGAGACGAACTGGCGTTTTTGTTTGCCATTGCGGGATAAACATTGCAGGTACGGTTGACGTTAAAAAGGTGGCCGCTGAATTAGCTAAATATCCCGGTGTAGTTTATTCTGAAGATTACGTTTATATGTGCTCTGATCCAGGACAAAATTTAATAATTCAAGCAATTAAAGAGAAGAAGCTTGACACGATTGTTGTCGCCTGTTGTTCCCCCACTCTGCATGAAACTACCTTCCGCAATGTCGCCAAAATCGCTGGTTTAAATCCCTATCGCTGTGAGATTGCTAATATTCGGGAACAATGTAGTTGGGTTCATCGAGAAAAAGACAAAGCCACTCGGAAAGCCATTAGCATTACCCGAAGTATTGTCGAAAAAGTTAGACGGAATGAATCTCTTGAAGATGTCAGCGTTCCAGTTACAAAAAGAGCATTGGTTATTGGGGGGGGAATTGCAGGGATTCAAGCCTCTTTAGATATAGCTAATGCGGGTTATGAAGTTATCTTGGTTGAAAAATCCCCTTCAATTGGTGGGCATATGAGCCAGCTTTCAGAAACTTTCCCCACTCTTGACTGTTCCCAGTGTATCCTTACGCCTAAAATGGTAGAAGTAGCGAAGCATCCCAAAGTTAAGTTGATGACTTACAGTGAAGTTCAGGAGGTTTCAGGTTTTGTTGGCAACTTCAAAGTTAAAATCTTAAGAAAGCCTACTTATGTTGATGCTGATAAATGCACTCTCTGTGATGAATGCACAAAAGTTTGTCCCATTGTTGTTCCTAATGAATTTGACATGGGCTTAACTGGTCGAAGAGCCATTTACATTCCCTTCCCTCAGGCTGTCCCAGCCACTTACACGATTGATGAAAAAGCTTGCCCTGGCATGTTTGATACGGCCATTGCCTGTGGTAAATGTGCTGATGTTTGTAAGCCAGGGGCTATTAACTTTGATATGAAACCAGAAATTATCGAAGTCGAGGTCGGAGCGATCATTGTCGCCACTGGTTATGACCTTTACGATAAGTCCATGATGGCTGAGTATGGTTACGGTAAATACCCTGATGTCCTTGATGGCCTTCAATTTGAAAGATTACTTTCAGCTTCCGGCCCAACTAGGGGCAAAATTCTCAGACCCTCGGATAAAAAAGAACCAAAAGAAGTCGTTTTTATTCAATGCGTTGGTTCCCGCGATCCTGAACTTCACTGGCCTTATTGTTCCAAAATTTGTTGTATGTATACGGCAAAACACGCCATGCTCTACAAACACCATGTTCCTGATGGTCAAGCTTATATTTTTTATATTGACATTCGTTCAGGTGGCAAAAACTATGAAGAATTTGTTCATCGGGCGGTTGAAGAAGACGGAGTCCTTTACCTTCGAGGAAAGGTTTCAAAAGTCTTTGAAGACAACGGCAAACTTATAGTCTGGGGAGCAGATACGCTTACTGGCAAGCAAATAGAGATTGCCGCAGATATGGTCGTTTTGGCTATGGCTATACGCCCTTCCAAGGGGACTGATGAACTCGCTAAGAAACTCAAAATTGCTCTGGATAAAGATGGCTTTTTAGCCGAAGCCCATCCTAAATTAAGACCAGTAGAAAGTATGACCTCAGGGATTTTTTTGGCTGGCGCGGCCCAAGCTCCTAAGGATATACCCGAAGCTGTTGGTCAAGCCTCTGGGGCAGCGGCTAAAGCTGTAGCTATTTTATCTCAAGAAAGACTTTTCCATTCACCAACGGTTGCTCGAGTCCTTAAGAATTTATGCACTGGTTGTGGCATGTGTATAAGTGTCTGTCCCTATGAGGCCATTTCTTTGAAAGAAAGTAAGGCTGAAGTTAATGAAATCTTATGTGAAGGCTGCGGTACTTGTTCGGCATCTTGCCTGCGCAATGCCATTCAGGTTAAAAACCTTACTCCCTATCACATCCAGGAAATGATCAAAGCTTGTCTGGGAGGCTAAAAATGGCCGAGGAATTTGAACCAAAAATTGTCGCGTTTTTGTGCAAATGGTGTTCCTCAGCTGGAGCTGACCTGGCCGGAGTCAGCCGAATGGAATATCCTCCAAATATCATCCCCATTCAAGTTATGTGCTCAGGGAGCGTTTCCCCTCTGTATATTTTCTCGGCTTTAAGTCAAGGGGCTGACGGCGTCCTTGTTTCTGGTTGTCATCCTGGCGACTGCCATTACATGAAGGGAAACTATTATGCCCGGCGTCGTCTGGCGCTAGTGAAGAAACTCTTAGAATATATCGGCCTTGAGCCGCCAAGATTCCAGATGTCATGGGTCTCGGCGACTGAGGGCGTTAAGTTTACTCAGCTTATAAAAGAATTAGTCAAAGAGCTCCAACCTCTTGGTCCCCAGACTAAACTCAGGAGAAACTTTTGATGGTTAACTTAGAACAACTTAAAGAAGAGGCCAAAAAAATATTAAGTTCTGGAAAAATAAAATATTTAATTGGCTATGAAAATATTGGGGCAAGTTGGCAAGTAAGGCCAGCCTTTATCTGTCGACCAGAGGATGTTGATCGTTTAGTTTGGACTCCAGCCTGCTTCCATAACCTAACTCGCTTTATTCATGATGAAAAAAGAAAAAGAGCCAGGGAAAAGAATCCTGACTTAAGGCCAATTGGTCTAATTATCAAAGGCTGTGACTCTAGATCAATAAATGTTCTCCTACAAGAAAAATATCTTGAAAGAAATGAGGTTTATCTTATTGGAGTTTCCTGCGAATTAGCCGGAGTAATCGATGAAACCAAACTCCGAAATCACCTCGGCGGCCTAAAACCTGAAAAAATTCTTTTTGGCGAAAAAGACACCATTAAGGTTATTGTCAATAATGAAGAACGAGAAATTCCTGCTCCTCAGATTCTAGCTAAACGTTGTCTTGAATGTCC
This sequence comes from Candidatus Aminicenantota bacterium, assembly GCA_026416195.1. GTDB lineage: Bacteria > Acidobacteriota > Aminicenantia > Aminicenantales > CALLJL01 > CALLJL01. The sequence continues at coordinate 14,357 of JAOAFQ010000060.1, forward strand.
AGCCAACTACCCCGTCATCGCTGATATCATCTTAGGTGAAAAAATTAAAAGAAACCCAACTGACCGCTATAAATCCATATCTCAATACGAAAAAATGTCTGGGCCGGAAAGATGGGCCTTCTGGCTAGAGCAATTTTCTCGATGCCTTCGTTGTTATGCCTGTCGGTCCGTATGTCCAATGTGTTATTGTGATGAATGTGTGGCTGATAGCATTGCCTTTGCAGTTACTGCTGAAACCACAGCTGAGGAAAAGGCCCAGAAGATAAGATGGGTTGAGCGAAATCCAGAACCCTCAGAGAATATTTTCTTTCATTTAGTTAGAGCGATTCATTTGGCTGGCCGCTGTGTTGATTGTGGTGAATGCGAACGGGTCTGTCCAGTGGCTATTCCTTTGCGATTATTAAACCAGAAAATGGAAAAGGAAGCCAAAGAACTTTTTGGTTATGAGGTCGGCTTTGATGCCTCTCAACCCCCTCTGATTGCTTGTTTTCGAGATAATGACCCCCAAGATTTTATCAGGTGAAAAACGATGGAGAAAGTAATCCAAAAAAAGTCTTTTGCCCAATGGGTCAAATCACTTCGTTCGGCTAGGGTTTTTATGCCTAGAAAAGAAAATTTCGGATGGGAGTTAACGACGAAGAACCAAACAGAAGAAATTCCTGCCGATTATACCTATCCTGTTGTTCCAGCCAAAAAAGTAATTTTTCCCCAGGAAGAAATTTTCTTTGAATTTGAGCAATCTCCAAACAATGGTCTTAAACTAAAAGAAGTTTTGCCCGAAGAAGGAATTCAGATTATCTTTGGGGTCCGACCTTGTGATGGTCGAGCAGTTGAAGCCATGGATTTCGTTTTTGGAGGAACTTTTGAAGATCCTTATTATTGGCGACGACGTCGACAAACTGTTCTTGTGGGCTTAGCTTGTCATGTACCTCCATCTGAGAATTGTTTCTGTTTATCGGTAGAAGGTAGCCCATATTC
>JAOAFQ010000077.1 GCA_026416195.1 Candidatus Aminicenantota bacterium
AGATGTGTATAAGAGACAGGAAACGAAGAGCGAAGAGCTTGCCGGCATCGAACATGGAAATGGAGCTGCTTATAAATACATAAATTTCGGAGAGAAAGGTGGGCCAAAAGAAGTCATTTTTCGAGTCGCGCCAGAAAAGACTGGTGGACAAATTGCCATAAGGATTGACAAGCCTTGGGGAGAGGCTATAGTTAGAGCCGATATACCCCCGGGTGATGGCCGAACCTGGATGAACCTTTCCTTCCCAGTTAAAGAAGTTACCGGCATTCATCCCATCTGGCTTTATTTTTCAGGGGCTGAGGGGCAGCTAATGAAGCTGGATTGGTTTGAATTTAAAGCAAGATGAAACAAGGGAAGCTTGGGATTAAAGGGCGGTAAGAGATTAAAGAAAAATTAAGGAGACCAAATGATAAAACTAAATGATGTTTTTAAATTAATTGTGAGCCTCATCCTTTGTCAACTGGCTGGTATTATTGGCTCTTTCTTTACTCGACCTGCAATTCCCACTTGGTATCAGACTTTGAATAAACCAAATTTTACTCCCCCGAACTGGCTTTTTGGTCCTGTCTGGATAAGCCTCTACATTCTTATGGGCCTTTCCCTTTTTTTAATTTGGCGAAAGAAACCTCAGAATGGTCGAATTAATTCAGCTTTCGCTATTTTCTTTATTCAGCTAATTTTGAATGCCTTTTGGTCAATTGCCTTTTTTGGCTTTCGATCGCCTCTGTTCGGGCTGGTGATTATTATTCTTCTCTGGATTGGGCTTCTCTTGACAATTATCCAGTTTGCCCGTCTTTCTTTTGCCGCTTCAGTTCTTCTTTGGCCTTATTTTCTTTGGGTGAATTTTGCTTCTTTGCTCAATTTCTCTATCTGGCTTCTAAATCGCTGAATCATTTATTTGGCTTGATTTTTTTGAACGAAAAATCAAGCAGATAAGTTGAGTTGAGGAGATAAATTATTTTTATGATTAAATCCTTTCAAATCCCTGAACAAAGAATTCAACCTTTAAATAATAAACCTATCCGCCGAGGTGATTATGTCCTTTATTGGATGCAAGCCTCACATCGGACCGAATATAACCATGCCCTTGAATACGCTATTGAGCTGGCCAATGCCTTAAAAAAACCACTCATTGTCTTTTTCGGTTTAACTGAAAATTATCCTGAAGCACAGGAAAGGCATTATTTTTTCATGCTTGAGGGCCTAAGGGAAGTTCAGACTTCTCTGGAGAAAAGAGGAATTAAATTTATTATTTCCCGTCTTTCTCCTGATGAAGGAGCAATCCAGCTTGGCCGCAGAGCCTCGGCTGTAATTATTGATCGAGGTTATCTTCGCCTTCAAAGAAAATGGCGACGCAGGGTAGCCAAGCACCTTGAATGTCTATGTCTTATGGTGGAATCAGACGCTGTGGTTCCAGTTGAGGTTGCCTCAAATAAGCAGGAATATTCAGCAGCGACTTTTCGACCAAAAATTAAAAGGAAGCTCCAAGAATTCTTGCTGCCCCTTCAACCCGAACCGATTCGTTTAGATTCTCTAGCTATTGAACTTGATTTAGAACCGTTTTCCCTGACTGATTTGAATAAAGCTATTAATAGTTTGAAGATAAAAAGAATGGCGAAAAAAATTGATTTTTTCCATGGAGGAACAAGCGAAGCTAAAAGGCAATTGCGTCTTTTTGTTGAGAAAAAGCTTGAGAGTTATCCAGATTTAAGAAATGACCCAACATCTGATTACCAGTCCCATTTGAGTCCTTACCTTCATTTTGGCCAGATCTCACCTCTCTACGTTGCTTTAGAAATCTTGAAGACAAAAAGCCCAGCTGCCGATTTCTTTCTCGAGGAGCTTATTGTTCGTCGAGAATTAAGTCTGAATTTTGTTTTTTATAATCCCTTTTATGATTCCTTTGAAGGCTTGCCGGCGTGGGCCCAAAAAACTCTGCTTGAGCATCAAGAAGATCAGCGGCCCTATCTTTATTCCCTTGAAGAACTCGAGCAAGCGAAAACCCATGATCCTTACTGGAATGCAGCCCAGATGGAAATGAGGATTACCGGGAAAATGCATGGCTATATGAGAATGTATTGGGGTAAAAAAATAATGGAATGGACATCGTCGCCCCAAGAGGCCTTTAAAATAGCTCTTTACCTTAATAATAAATACGAACTCGATGGTCGTGATCCCAATAGCTTCGTTGGGGTAGCTTGGTGTTTTGGCCTCCATGATCGGCCTTGGGCGGAAAGACCAATTTTTGGCAAAGTTCGCTATATGAATGACAATGGCTTGCGGCGTAAGTTCGACGCCGATGCCTATGGACGTTTAATCCAAAGACTAGAAGAGAAAAGAAACAAATAAAAGAGGTCAAAGATCTGAGAGATCCTGAAAGAAGAGGAGAAGCGAGATGGAAGGTGTTTAGAATATGACTAAGCGACTTAGCCGTGACGGTTATGAAATAAATGTTTTAACCTGCTCAACCCATTGGATGGATAAAGGTTCAGAAAGAGTGGAAAGATTAAATTAATTTCAAGGAGATCTTATTAAACCTGGACTATTGCGTTTAGCTCTGGGCGAATTGTCCAAAGTCATTCTCCATGGACAAAAGGTTTATCCGGCCAGCCTCTTGGTCGATGGGTTTACCTTCAGTTATCTTTCAATTGAGAGTCCTTGGCTCAAATAATAAAAGGTTAAAAGTCAAATCCTCTCCGTTCATCTTCAAAAATTAGATTAATTTAAGCAGACAGAAAAAATTCACCAAAAAGATCATTGATTTCCTTGACAAAGAAGAGTAAAATATTTATTATTCCTATAGGAATACTAAAAAAGGCTTTGAAGGGCTTCCGAAAATTAAAGTCATTTTGAAGCAGGAGTCATTGAGTAAAGAAAGTAAAAGGGAAAAAGGAGCTAGCCATGAATTGGTTATCAAAAATTATAATATTAAGCGTCAGCATTTTGATCACCTGGGGTGGATGGAAAGCACTGAATGCCTTGATCTTTCAAGAGTCGAAGCCATTTTTTTGTTCTAAAAGGGAGATAAATTTGAGAAAGGTTAATAAGACCAAGGAAGAATGGAAAAAATTACTTACGCCCGAGCAATTTCGCGTTATGTTCGAAAAGGGGACAGAACCCGCCTTTAGCGGTCAATATAATAATTTCTGGGAAAGAGGTTATTATCTCTGTGCAGCCTGCGGCTCAGTTTTGTTTTCTTCAGAAGACAAATATGATCATGGGACTGGTTGGCCAAGTTTTAAAGCTTCTTTTTCTGAAGCCAATCTTGAATACAGTGATGATTTCTCCCTTGGCTGGCCTCGAATTGAAGTTAAATGCTCTAGTTGCGGTGCTCATCTTGGCCATCTCTTTTATGATGGGCCAAGGCCAACTGGTCGTCATTTTTGCATTAATTCCATTGCTTTAAACTTTGTCCCTGAAACTGAAGCCGAAAAAATCCTTCCTAAGAGAGCCAATT
>JAOAFQ010000086.1 GCA_026416195.1 Candidatus Aminicenantota bacterium
GTTTAGGGGCCTCATTAAGAGTGACAATCGTCAAGTCCTTGGTATGGGCGTGGATAGAGGCGGCCACTCCTTCTAACTGGAGAATGCGGACATGGATATCGGTCTCTGAGGAAGCTTTGTAATAACCAAAATCGGTTTCAGTGGGCGAGATGAAACAAATCTGGCTTGGCTCAAGATCACCTTTTTGAGAGCCTGTAGCCGTGATAGCAATCCACTCTTTTCCAGCCTCGTCGCGATAGCGGATAGCCATATTCCCACTATGACTATTCTGAATATCATAAAGAAGGGAGGCTCGGCCAATAGATTGGAAGAGTTGAAAAATGTCTTCACTCGCCTTCCAAGTTTTTTTGCCCATGGCTAACGCTTTCTAAGACCTAAGGATTCAAGGAGTCTTAAGGGGGGTCGGCCTGCCTCATCCCAGCCGCGGGCTCGGTAGTAATCAGATCGGAGTTGTCGGATGAGGTCTTGAGAAATCACCCTTTCTTCTCCCGCAACGATAATCGGTTCAAGGCTAAACCTTTTAGGCAAAGTATCATCTTCTGGACCAAACCCAGCCTCAAGGTTAAAAAGTCTTTCTAACGTGGCCACTCGATTAGCCAATCGTTCTAATTCAACCGTAGAAAAATCCAGGCCAGTCACGCCGCTGACCATTCTAGCCCAGGGATCGGTCGAAAAGGCAAATCCGGTAAATCGACAAATCCCCAAAGTATCTTGAATAATCCCTAAGTTATGCATGTTCCGAATAGCCAGGGGAGATTGAAGTAAGCTAAATCGGGGAATTTCCTTTGGTCCGCCAAAAAAGGCTAGCGAAACGGCATAGCCGCCCTTGAGATGACAGGCACCGGTGGGCGAGGTCATATAGCCCAAAGCTTGAGTGTAAGAAGCCCGCGGCTCATAGCCCGGGATTTCCTGCTTCTTAATTGTCATCGAAAACTCAGGATGAGAGAAAGCGCTGGCGAAGCGAAAAGAGCCTTCGGCAAGAAGATCGCCGATCCCTTGTCGGAAGGCTGTTCGGTAAACTAGACTAATTAAAACCTGAGCTTGGCCAAACCTTAAATCAAAACCTTCTGTGTCTTTTTCGGTCAAGATACCTCGCTCGAAGAGTTCCATGGCACAAGCCAGGGTACCTCCAAAAGAAATTGTATCTAGGCCCAATTCATTACAGGCATAATTGGCCAGGGTAATGGCCTCAAGGTCGTAAATATCGCAGACTGGACCTAACATTACGGTGGTTTCATATTCTGGGCCTTCTCCCCTTTTTTGGTTAACTCGAGTATGTCGCTGACAAGCAATTGGGCACAAGTAGCAACCACCTGCTCTTATTAAAAACTGCTTGGCTAAAAACTCGCCTGAAATTTTTTCTACATCTTCATCTCGGTGGGTATTATCCTGAAAATTGCGGTGGGGGAGCATTTCAATAAGATTGATTAGCTCGATGAGGCCAAGCGTACCAAGTTCTTTGAGCAGGCGTTTCGTCGCCGGTGCCTGTTTGAGCAAGTAATAAGCCTGTTCAGCCCCTGACTGGTATTGGTCTTTATCGTGAATATGGATCTTGGCTCGACCAGCTACTCGAATGGCTTTAAGATTCTTGCTTCCCCAGACAGCACCTGCCCCTCCTCGCCCATAAGCTCGGTTACGGTCGCTCATGACGGAGGCAAAACGGATTCTTCTTTCTCCAGCTGGTCCGATGCAGAGAACACGACTATGGGGAGGTGAATCTTGGGAAGTTAAAATTTCGGTCGTTTGGTGAACATCTAGGCCCCAGAGATCGGTAGCCGATTTGATTTCCACTTTTTCCTCAGTTATGTCAAGGAAAACGGGCTCTGAAGCTTTTCCTTGGATAATAAGGACATCATAGCCTGTTGCCTTAAAAGCTGGTGCCCAAGTACCGCCGCAATTGGAACTGCCAAGGCCTCCGGTTAAAGGCGACTTGAAAACCATGTGGCCTCGGCCGGCCGTGGGCGCGTTCGTGCCAATAAGTGGGGAGGTAGCTATAACGAGAGCGTTTTCTGGGTCAAAGGGGTCACAGGCAGGGTCAACTCGGTCATAGAAAAGACGGATGCCAAGTCCTCTCCCGCCCAAATACAGAGCTAAATCTTCAGGGTTTAAAGGCAAAGATTTTATCCGACCCTTGGACAGATCGACCTCTAAGATTCGACCGTGATAGCCGCCCGGAAGCTGGCTTGATTTGTCCACTGGCTTTAGCCCCCACCTAATAAAGGAAAAATTGCGACCACATCTCCTTCCTCAAGCCGGGCCTCAAGGCCTCCAAAACTTTGGATGGGCTGGCCATTCCGCAGAAAGACAAGATTAGGATTTAGTTTAGTTTCTTTATCAAAAAGACCTTCCCTCCGCTCAGCTGAATCGCAGAGAAGATCCAAGAGGTGCCGGAAACACGCCCCCTCAGGAAGATCAACTTCTCTCTCTCTGGTTTGGAAGAGCTGGCGCATCGAAGCAAAGAATTTTACTTTGATTTTCATCTTATCTCAATCCTTTCTTAAGACAAATTTTTTAGATATAGTTTAGGTCTAACCTCCCCAACCTTGATTTTTCATAACGAAAAGACAAACGTTGATCCTCCTTATCCGCAAAGAATAAATTAGGTGGTAAACTGTTTGCCTGAATAACGATCTGCTTTAAGCAAAGATAAATTACTTTGGTCACTTAAATCCCTTAAAGAACAATTAATAATCAAATTTTAGACTAAAAGCTCGCCTCGAAAAATCATGACAGCTTGGCCGCCAATGAGAACTCTTGAGTCTTTCACTTCCACTTTAACTAAACCGCCTCTGGTTGAAACCTGATATCCCTTTAATTTCTTTTTATTCAGCCGAGCTGCCCAGTAAGGGCCAAGGCAACAATGAGCCGATCCGGTTACAGGGTCCTCTTGCACCCCAACCGCTGGGGCAAAAAAGCGAGAAACAAAATCATAGGCTGGTGTTTGAGCTTTAGCGGTAACCATGACTCCACGAGTTTTAACTTTGGCCAACAAATTGAAATCAGGTTGAAGGTTTTTAACTATATCGGCTGATTCAACTTCGAGCAAATAATCAAAACGGTTGCGTCCGACAAAGACAGGTTTAACTTTAAGAGCTTCAATCAACTCAGGAGGAGGATCAGCCGGAGCGGCTGGCTCAGCAGGAAAATCCATCATAATCCAGCGGTTCTGCAAAGTGGCAACTAAAAGGCCACTTCGAGTAAAAAATCGAGCCGGTTGATTGACTCGAAGATGTTTGGTTTCCCATAACACAAAGGCGCTGGCTAAAGTGGCGTGCCCGCAAAGATCAACTTCTACCATAGGCGTGAACCAACGCAAGCGGAAGCCATCCTTCTCTGACCAAAGAAAAGCTGTTTCTGACAAATTCATTTCAGCTGCCACTTTTTGCAACCAACGAGAATCTTTTGCCCGTTGGAGGATAACGACAGCGGCGGGATTGCCTCGGTAAGGCTTATGAGTAAAGGCATCAACTTGAAAAATGGGTATTTTCATCCTTTCCTCCCCCATGATTCAGCGTTTTAAGCCTGAAAAGTTAGGCCCAAAAAAGAGCGTGACTCGCAACCTATCTGGCTCTTGATTAAGAGAAAATTGTTGGTTGATTGTTTGGCTAAACATCCAGCGAATCACTTCAGCCTGATAAAGTGGCTTTAAGGGCTTTTAATTGATTTGGTGCTTTTCACAAAAAACTTTGATGTCTTGTTCTAATTTTTTTGCTTTTTCAATAGCTTTGACTTCAGTCAAAGTAACGATTATTTCTTGCAATTTAGCTCGAACTTCTTTTATTTTACCTTCCGCTTTTTCCGGATCAGAAATAACCACTAAACCAGGTTCAGCTACCTGACGCAATGCGGTAATATAATTATCTACAGCCCGATTGAATTCTTTTTGGAGAGTCCGAACCATTATCAGTTGAGGAGTATTAGTTTGCATATACCATTGGAAAGCGCAATAACCAGCAAGCAGACCAATTAATAGAAAAATTAATTTTTTCATTTCACTTGTTAATTTTGTCGGTTAATTGGCATTATAATGAAATTAAAAATCACAAGCAATTAAATTAAATTCGCTTTCAGTGTGGGCCAGTTTGAAGAAAAAATCTGTTTTTCTATAAGGTTTAATAATATTTAATAATTGTTTTTGACCAACTATCTATCCTAAAATCAATTGGTTTAAAACCAGAAGGAGTTCTTTAAATATCATCAAAACGACTTTAAAATTTTAAATTGAATAAGAGGAACTTTAAGCGAAAGGTTTAAAATGAGTCAAAAAAAACTAAAATCCGCCTATGCTCTGGCTGGAGTTGATTATTCAAAAATTGAGCCTTTTAAAATGGCCATGGTTGAGGCTGGCCGACGGACCCTTACCTTTCCCAATAAAAGAGGCGTTTATATAGAACCAGACAGTCTTGGGCAACATGGCGTTGTTTTCAGCTATCGCGGGGGAAAATCTCATCTTTGGTGTCAGACCCAAGAGGGTCTAGGAAACAAAAACTGGATTGCTGAGTGGATGTATCAGCATGCGGGTACAGGTCGAACCTATTATGAAGGAATTGGCATTGATACCGCCTTAATGGCGGTTAATGACGTTATCTGTCAGGGCGCTCTTCCCGTAATTTACACCGACGAGGTGGCGGCTGGCGACAGCGAGTGGTTTATGGATGAAAAACGAAGTCGTGATCTCGCTGAAAGTTTTTATAAAGCCTGCGAGATGTGCGGGATGGCTCTACCTGCGGGTGAATCTCCGGCTTTACGCTATCTTATTAAGGCAGAGCCTCCTGTTAAAAGCGCTCCTTCCCTTTCCGGTTGCGTTACCGGAATAATTGCTCCTAAGGAAAGGCTGACGACTGACAAGAAGCTCCAAGCGGGCGACCAAATCATTGGGGCTACTTCGTCAGGCATTCATGCCAATGGAATTTCCCTCGTAATTAAGCAAGCCCTGACTCTTAAAGATAAATTTCTTCATCTCCTCCCTAATGGCCGAACTTTGGGCGAAGAAGCACTCATTCCCACTCGGTCCTATGTAGCTTTGGTCGAAACTCTCTTGGAAAATGAAATTGAAATTCACTCACTTTTAGCCGGCACAGGCGGAGGCCTCTCCAAAATTGCTTATTGCAAAAGGCCTTTTACTTATCGAATTATCAGATGGGTTGAGGAAATTCCACCCCTTTTTCTGTTTATGCGAGAAAGAGGGATAAGTCTCATCGACTGCCTAACTACTTTTAATTGGGGAATTGGCTTTTACATCTTTGTGCCCGAAAAAGAGGTAGACAGAACAATTGAGCTCGGTCGAAAGGCTGGTTATGAACTTATCCATCTCGGTCAAGTGGAAGAAGGCGAAAGGAAAGTCATTTTTGAACCTGAAGGCTTAGTTCTTCCCCCAGTTGAATAGACAGACAATTAATGGACTTAGCCTCGCCTTAGGGCCATTAAGGAGACAACAGCCGAGGCGAACTGAGCAAGCCGCCTTCAAAGCCAAAAAATTGGCCAGTTACGAGCCAAAAGCAGGGGGGCGTACTGGCTAAATATTTACCTACCTGCCCGGAATCAGCGAATCTGATAGAATTAAGCTCGCCTTCACCGTCAAAGCCGACTGGATTTAGAAAGGAACCAACAACTGTAATTGGAGCCCGTTCTTAACTCAGATTTTTCAAGCGAAATCGAAGGATAGCGGCCAGAATTGCTAACGCTCCTGGCTCGCTCGGAATGAAACGGAAGGTTAATTCGCTTGCTCGGTCGATGGAAAATCTCCCAATCCAGCAAGTTGCCTCCAAGGAAAAGGAAGACTCTTTATCCTTTTTTTCGCTTTAATCGCCTCTAAAAGAATTATTCTCCCTCCCAAATAGGTTTTTTCGATATGCATACGGATTAAAAAATAAAGGAAGCCTCTCAATTTTATGCCCAAAAAAGGCCTTGACAAATAAAGTTAAATCAGAAAAATTATTAACGATATTGTTAAACTAAATCGTTAAATATTGATGTTTTTATTTTAAAGATTGAAAGGCTAAGAAGAGAGAGAAAGACTCGAATGAAGTCAAAGGAAAAAATTATCAGGGCGGCAATTACGGTTTTTGCCGCTAAGGGAAAGCATGGCGCGACCATGGACGAAATTGCCGCCAACGCCGGCCTAAATAAAGCTATGGTTTATTATTATTTTAGCAATAAAGATAATCTTTTCCGCCAGGCGCTCGTTTATATTTTTACCCAAATATTCAAGCAAGTCCTGGGAAGGTTATCTCAAAAAAGACGAAAGGATGGTGACCCCGTTACGGAGCTCGAGCAACTCCTGCGGCGCCATTTCCGATTCATTGCCAATCATCCTATCTGGGCCAGGCTAATTTTTTATTCTCTCATTAATGAGGAAAATGATTTAAAATGGGCGGTGGAAACCTTGCAAACAACTTCCCCTCAATTCTCTCTTCTTCCTGTTCTTTCTCTGATTGAAAGAGGTATCTCCCAGGATAGATTCCGTCCGGTTGATCCTAAGCAAACCGCGGTCAGCCTTGCTGGAGCGAATCTCATTTATTTCCTCGGTCGTCCGGTAGCTAAGATTTTGCTTAACCTTAAAGACGAGGAGGAAGAAACCTTTATGAAAAAAAGAGAAGAAAGTGTGGTCGATTTAATCTTTCGAGGACTTCTCGAAGAAAAAGAACAAAATTCAAGAAAAATAAAGAGCAAAGGAAAGAGAAAATGAAAAGCCTCACTTGTCAACAAACAAAAGAAATGATCCGAGTTATTTTGAGGCTATGCCTATTATTCTTTTTTATTTTTCCAGTCACCGGGCTGGCAGCTCCCGCCACAAAAGACTCTTCGCCTGAAATTTTTCCTCACGAAATAAATGATAGCCAAACCAAGATTACTCAGCCGACAAAAATTAGTCTCGACCAAGCTATAAACGATGCTCAGAAAAAAAATCTCAGATTAAATAATCTTCGCCTTGAGGCGGACGGTTTTTCCCTTGAAGCTCAAAAAATCTTCAAGCAAAAACTTTTTACCATAAACGCGACCGGCAACTATCTCTATAAATCGCAAACTATTTTCGTTGAACTCCCGCCTTTTTCTCCGACAGCCAACGCGGCCTCGCCCTTTCGCCTTGAAGGCGGCTTTAAACATAATTATGATTTTGGCTTGGCCGTCACTCAGCCTCTTTTTACTGGAGGTCGTCTGTCAGCGCAGGCTTCTTTTTTCCGCTCAGCCGAGGCAGCTACTTCTATCAAGATGACCTTACTTGCTAACGAGATTGCTACCAATTTGAAGTTACTTTTTTTTGAATACCGTCGCCTTAAAGCTAGGAAAAACTCTCTTTTAGCCTTTAAAGAACAACTTAGTCTCCATGAAAAGAAAATAGCCAGTTTAGTTGAAGCCGAACTGGCTCGCCGTCTCAATCTTGTCGAGACCAAAATGAAAATGGAAGAGGTGGCGGCTTCTCTTCTCGATATAGAGCAGGCTCTGGCTGCCATAAGATTTGATTTTCAACAACTCTGTGGCTACTGGCCCGATGAAATTGAGGATAATTATCAAGAGCGAACTCTCAATCTTGAAGAGGCTATCGCTTATTTTGAGCAAAATCATCCACAACTCAAAATTTATCAGGAAAAGATCAATCAACTCGGCCTTCAGAAAAAAATAATTCAGGCGAATAACCTCCCCCAGATAGCGACAGTCGCGGAGGTCCATTATGGTCGACCTGGTCTTAACTTTTTTAAAAAAGAATGGTCTTTTTATGCCACGGCCGGTCTGGCTATTCAGTTCAGATTCTTCGACTGGTTTCAAGGTCGCAACCAAATCGAACAACTCAACCTAGATGAGCAAAAAATAATCAAGGAAAAAGAGGATTTTTTGGCCCGAGGGAAACTAGAGCTTAAAAAGCTTTATGAGCAGAAGGAAATTCTGGCTGGAAAACTCAATCACCTCGAAAACATCCTTCGTCTTGCAGAAGAAGAGGTGAAGATAAAAGAGGAGCTGGCGCGGCAAAATCTCCTTCCCCACCTCGATTATCTTGCTTCGCTCCAGGCTTTTGAGCAAAACAAATGGGCCAGAGAGGAAATCCTTCTGATGATAGAAGAAATTAAGGTTAAAATTAACTCGGTGATCGCCTTAAAGGGAGAGAGTCGATGAGGAAACTTCTTAATCAAGGTTTCAGGAGCAAGCTTTTTTGGTCTGAATTTTCGTTTCGAGTCCAATTTCTGCTTCTTTATTTATACTTAATAGCCTTACAATGCCTTCTACTAGCCTGCCGACCTGAGCTTTCATTGATTAAAGCGGCAGGCGTCGTCGATGGTGAAACCGTCTTGGTTACCTCCTTCGTGGGCGGTCGAATCCTTGAATACAATCTTCGTGAAGGAGAAAAAGTCTCGAAGGGCCAGATGGCGGCTCGAATTGACGCCAATAGAATAATTAAAAAAATTGAAGGTCTAGCCATAGCTCAGCGCGCGCTCCAAGTTAATCGAAGCAAAATTGAACGACAGATTGAGCTCCTAAAAAGAAATCGTGAATATTGGCAGCAGCAGGTTAATCGTTTAAAAAAGTTAACCGAAACTAAGGCTGTAACCCGCGATGAACTCGAGCGGGCCCAGCTCGAGCTCGACCGGATTGAAGCTGAGCTTGAGATAAACCGGGCTTCTCTCGAAAGCCTGCAACTTGAGCACCTCTCAATTCAAAATCAGCGCGAGGAGCTTGAATTACAGCTCGAGGATTATACGATTGAAGTCCCAAGTGATGGCCAAGTCCTTGAATCTCTGGTTTCAACTGGTGAAACAATTCTTCCGGGAAAGACCCTGGCCAGAATTTTAATTCAGGGTTCGCTTTTTGTCGAAACTTTTCTTGAGGAAAAAGAGCTCGCCCAACTCAAAGATGATCAGGAAGTGGCAGTACTCGTTGATGGTTATTCCCGTGAATTAAAAGGTCGGATCTTCTATATCAGCCAAGAAGCTGAATTTTCACCCAAATATATTATTTCAGAAAAAGAAAGGAAGGCCTTGCTTTATCAGGTCAAGATAAGGGTTATGGATGAAGAGGGAATTCTTAAGCTGGGGATGCCCGTAACTGTCATGATAAAACCTGAAAGCTGAAATCAGATTAAATTAAGAGAAGTTAGCCGTGCAGATTGAAGATTAAAAAGAGAGACAAAAAATGGGAAATGAGTATGACGGCACCAATTCTTGAAATAAGAAATTTGAGCAAAGCCTTTGGCCCGATTCAGGCTTTGAACAATGTTTCTTTAATTATTCCCAGGGCTAGTTTGACAATAATTGCCGGTCCTGATGGGAGCGGTAAGTCAACTCTTCTTAAATGTTTGCTTGGTCTTGTCCGGGCCGACGCCGGCCAGATTTATTTAAAAGGCCAATTAACAGATAAAAATTTCGAACAAATTAGGTCTATCTCGGCCTATATGAGCGAACGATTTTCCCTCTATCCAGATTTGACGGTCGAAGAAAATCTTGATTTTTATGCTTGTATTCAGATGGTTCCCAAGGATAGAAAAGACGACCTGAAACACCGACTGCTTGAGCGAACCGGTTTGGAATCTTTCCGGTTTCGCCTGGCGGCCAATCTTTCTGGCGGCCTAAAACAGAAACTCGCCCTGGCCACAGCCCTTCTTTCTTCCCCTGAAATTCTCTTTCTTGATGAGCCCACGCCCGGGATTGATCCAACGAGCCGCCTTGAATTTTTCCGCTTACTCGAAGAGCTTAAAAAAGAAGGACGGACAATTATTCTCACCACCCCCTATCTTGATGAAGCTGAAAAGGGAGATGAAATTGTCTTTTTCCACCGCGGAAAAATAATCAAACAGGGCTCTCTTTCTGATTTAAAAAACCAATTTCCCCTTCTCGTTTTTAGTTTTGAACCGGAGACCAATATTTTTGAAGCTTATACTGAACTGAGCAAACTCGTTGGTCCAGAAAATTTAATCCTCCGTGGTCGACAGCTCAAAATTTTTGTTCCCGAAGGCGAAGAATTAATTTGGAGAGGAAAGCTTCTCAGGTTAAAACGGGAGGAACCACGGCTTGAAGATATTTATTTCTATTTTGAAAGACGGAGCGAGATGATGGAACTTGGCCATGATCAGTAAGTTTAGTCTGAGCCGAGATTATAAAAAATCAACCGAGGCAACTAAAATTTCTCTCGCTCATCAAGAAAAAGCCAAAAGCCAGATCGCCTCATCTTCAGCTATTGAAGTTCATGAGCTCACCCGCTGCTTCGGTTCTTTTGTGGCTGTTAACCGAATTAATTTTTCTATTCGGAGTGGCGAAGTCGTTGCTTTCCTTGGTCCTAATGGTGCTGGTAAAACCACAACCATTAAGATGCTGACTGGCCTCCTGCGCCCAACCTCAGGTCAGGCCTTTATCCTTGGCTTTGACGTGGAGAAAAATCTCCCCCAGATAAAAAACTTCATCGGCTATATGTCCCAGCGCTTCTCCCTTTACCCCTTGCTAACGGCGGCCGAAAACATTGAATTTTTTGGAGGCATCGTTGGCCTCAGGCGCCAAAAGATAAAAGAAAAAATTGAGGAGCTTGCAGCGATTATCTCGTCGGATTACTTAAACCAGCCAACTCAGACTTTACCCCCTGGAATCAGACAAGAAGTAGCCCTATTCGCCGCTCTCCTTCATGACCCACCAATAATTTTTCTTGATGAGCCTACTTCTGGCGTTTCCCCGGAAAGGCGGCGTCATTTCTGGATGAAAATCTATGACCTCAAATGCCAGGGTAAGACGCTGCTTGTTTCCACCCATAACCTCGATGAAGCGGAATATGCTGACAGGATCATCATTATCCATCAAGGAAAAATTAGATTCCAGGGCGAGCTCGCTTCTCTATATGAACAGGAGAAGGTAACCAGTTTGGAAAATTTCTTCAAGCAAATGGTTTCTGAGCCAAAAAATGGAAGCAATAATTCGAGCTATTAGGAAAAGCGACCAAGCATGATTCGCCTTAAGGCAATCATAAAAAAAGAATTTATTCATATTCGGCGAGACCCGCGTAGCCTCGTGATTATTTTCGTTTTGCCTCTGGTTATGATCTTCATTTTCGGCCATGTTCTTTCCTTTGATTTGAAAAAAATTGAAACCCTAATCATTGATCTTGATCGCTCCCTCTTCTCCCGAGAATTAGCCAGTCGCTTTGCTTCAGCTCCCCTCTATTCCATTTATTTTCTTGACCGACCGTCTATCTCCAGGAAGCAAATATTTAAGGACGAATCCATCATTCGAGAGAAAACAGGAGAAAGAGGCGCGGAGGTGGCCGAAAAATGGCTCCGCCAAGGGAAAATAAAACAATATCTGGTCATCCCGCCCGATTTTTCGCGAAAATTAAGCTCGAATCAACCGGCTCAAGTGGCGGTCGTCATTGATGGCAGTGACGCTAATGTGGCCAACCGTATTTATCAATATAATGAAAGAATTTTTCGCCATTTTTTCTTTCGAGCTAGCCGTCTACGGCCAGCTTTTGAGCCTGAAATTAAAATGTTTTTTAACCCAGAAATAGCCAGTACTCCCTTTATTATTCCCGGCCTTGTGGCAGCCTTGATGCTCATGATTTCCGCTATGCTTACTTCGTTGAGTCTGACTCGAGAAAAAGAAACCGGCTCGATTGATCTCCTTTTTATTTCCCCTCTTCGCTCCCAAGAAATAATAATTGGCAAAACTATCCCCTATTTAATCGTCGCTCTGCTGGTTAGCCTGGGTATAATTCTCTTTGCCCGCTTCCTTTTCCACGTCCAGATCCGTGGCTCGCTTCTCCTTCTTTTTCTTTCCAGCTTGATTTACCTTATTGTTGGTCTATCATTAGGCATACTCATTTCGGTGGTGGCATCTTCCCAAAAGGTCGCCATGCTGATCGCTCTGCTCGGAACCATTCTCCCTTCAATCTTTCTTTCCGGCTTTATTTTCCCCCTCGAATCGCTTTCACCGATTCTTCGCGCTTTTTCTTACTTCATTCCGGCCACTTACTTTCTCCGGATTCTGCGAGGCATAGTTCTCAAGGGCGCCTCGCTCCCTCATTTTCTTTTTGAGGCCCTCATCTTGGTCTTAATGAGCTTCTTCCTTTTAGGCGCCGCCAGCCGAAAATTTCAGTCCTTAAGGAGGGCTAAAACTTGAGATTCCTCTTCCTTTTTCGCAAGGAATGGCGGGAAATCTTCCGCCAAAAAGAAATGGTGGCCCTCCTGTTCATTGCGCCCCTAATACAGACTATTATCCTTGGCTATGTGGTTCGCACCGATGTTACTAATCTTCCCGTAGGAATAATTAATTTATCTCAATCCATAGAAAGTCAGCGTTTAATTAACCGTCTCGCCTCTTCTCCTCTCTTCAAAATTAAGTTCATTGCCTCAAAGCCAGTAGACGCTGAAGAAATATTCAGACAGGGCAAAAGCAAAGCCCTGATCATATTCCGGGAAAGGGAAAAGAGAGCCTCTGAGGAATTTTCTTTCTCTTTACCCGAAGTTCAAGTTCTTCTCGACGGCAGCGATGCCAATTCGGCGATGATTGCCGCTGGCTATTTCTATGGGCTTTTTGGCCATTACATCACTACCTTGCTTCACCGAGAAGATAAGGATGTTCCTTTTCAACCTAAAACCATCATTCGCTTTAATCCATCCCTTAATAGCCTTCATACTATGGGCCCAGCCATCGTGGCCCTTCTCTTGACCATCATTACCATCCTTCTGACTGGAATTGGGCTGGTGCGCGAAAAGGAACAGCAGACGCTGGATACCCTGTTGGTTTCAAAGCTAACGCCAATTGAAATCTTTTTGGGTAAGACTTTGCCCATGGCTGCTGTCGGCTTAATTGAAATGACCCTCGGAATAATGGTTGTTATTACTATTTTTGATGTTACCCCTCGAGGTAACCTGGCTTATCTTTATTTAGCCGCTGTAGCTTTTCTCTTCTCTATTCTTTCGATTGGTTTTCTAATTTCTCTTATTAGTCAAAGCCAGCAGCAGGCCCTTTTCTTTTGCTGGTTCACGATGCTCCTCTTTCTAATGCTTTCAGGCCTTCTCACCCCGCTTGAAAATATCCCGCCAGCTTTGCGCTGGCTAACGGTTATTAATCCCCTCCGCTACTTAATTGCTATTATTCGCGAAATTTTTCTTAAAGGAAATGGCCTTGCCTATTTCTGGCAGGATATTTTGATCATGGCTGGACTCGGCCTGGTCGCTTTCCTCTTCTCTTTGAGGGTTTTCCGTCGCTTCGTTATTAAATAAAGTCCCTTTTGTTCTTATTCCCTCTCTCTTTGGATCTTTCATTAATGACGAAACTTTTAAAAATTTATTTTTTCCAAGGCCAACCTTCTTTTCTTCAAGCAAAAAATATCTGGGCTTATCGATATGATTGACACCTGTCAACCTTTGCTTTCTTAATTCAAAAGTCTCATCGGCGAAGGCTAAAGAAACTACCAACAAAAAAATATTCTTGTCCATAGATACAGGATAATAAATAGGGAAGAGCTTTACGCCCAATCAAAAAAACATTCTCAGCTTTCTCAATGATTTTATTTCGTCAATTGATGAACTTATTTCAAAGATCACTTAACCGGCTCATCATTTCTTGGTAAATTAACGAATTATCTCCATCCATAGTTAAAAATATCAGATTCATTATCTTGTATAATTCTGATATAATCTGCTCCGCCTTATCCCTAAACTGGAGGAGAAATTATGTTTAAGGGACATCCCAAAGGATTAGTTGTTGCCTTTTTTTCTAATATGGGCGAGCGCTTCGGCTTTTACACCATGATGGCCATCCTTGTTCTCTTCCTTCAAGCAAGATATGGTCTTTCAGCTGAAAGCGCTAGCAACTATTACAGTTGGTTTTATTTCGCCATCTATTCCTTAGCCCTTCTCGGCGGTTTTCTAGCTGACTGGACTGGAAAATACAAATTAGTTATTGGGACGGGAATCATAGTGATGTTAGCAGGTTATATCCTCATGGCCATTCCTGGTATGCCCTTGGCAATTACTCTTACCGGTTTATTCACCATTGCCTTTGGCAACGGCCTGTTTAAAGGTAATCTCCAGGCCGTAGTCGGCCAAATGTATGACAATCCCCAGTACGCTAAAGTCAGGGATGCGGCCTATATGATTTTTTATATGGGCATTAACATCGGAGCTTTCTTCGCTCCTTATGCGGCCACCGCCATGAGAAACTGGTTTCTCAAGTCGCAAGGTTTCTTACATGATGGGAGCCTGCCCGCTCTTTGCCATGCTTTCTTAAAGGGACGACTTACCGAGCCTCAAGCCATTACTCATTTTGAAAATTTAGCCAGCAAAGTTTCCGGCAGGATTGTCTCTGGAGCTGAGCAGCTTTCAACTTTCGCTCAGAACTATCTTGAAGCTTTTTCCAAAGGATATAACTATGCCTTTGGCATTGCGGCCGCGGCCATGATTGTTTCGCTCCTTGTTTTCACCATTTTTAACCAATATCTACCAACTAAAACTAGGAAAAAGGCTGAAGCCAGTTCAAAGCCGACAACTGTTTCTCTGAAAAATGTGGGCGCCATGGTTATTGCTTTTGTCCTTCTTTTGGCGACAGCTTTCCTCTTCCGCTATCTCATGAACGATTTTGCTCTCGGCCTTGCCCTTGGTCTTTTTGTTGGTTTTGTGGCCATAATTGTTAGCGTTTCCACCAAAGAAGAAAAACCGCGAGTCGTGGCCTTAATCCTGGTTTTTGCTGTCGTTATCTTTTTTTGGATGTCCTTCCATCAAAATGGTCTAACGCAAACTTTTTTTGCTCGTGATTATACGGTTAAAGAAGTCGATCGGTTCACTAATATCTTTTTTAATTTGAAATCGATCTTGGCTTTTATTGCCTCAATCGCTGGTTTAATCCTCTTTTTCACTCGCAAAAAAGCGTCTGAAAAAGTTATTAGTCTCGTAGTTTTTGCTGGGGCCGGTGCTCTGACCTATTATTTTGTTCGAACCTATCAGGAACTCAATCCCATTGCGCCCGAAATTTTTCAGTCTTTCAACCCCCTCTTTATTGTTGTTCTCACTTTTCCTGTTATGAGTATTTTTACTTGGCTAAGAAATAAAGGTAAAGAACCTTCAACCCCACGAAAAATTGGTTTGGGCATGATTCTTGCGGCTGTTGGTTTTGCCATCATGCTCCTGGGGTCAATCAATCTAGTTTCCCCTAAAACAATTGCTCTCCAAGGGTTAACTGATTGGACAAGGGTTTCGCCCTATTGGCTAATTACCAGTTATCTCATCATAACAATTGCCGAGCTTTTCCTCAGCCCAATGGGCCTTTCTTTTGTTTCCAAAGTCGCCCCAGAAAGATTTCAGGGTTTAATGCAGGGTGGCTGGCTTTTAGCAACAGCTGTTGGCAATAAGCTTCTCTTCGTTGGAGGCTATCTCTGGGATAGAACTGAGCTCTGGTTAGTTTGGGGAATTTTTGTCGCCTGCTGTCTCCTTTCTGCCGCCTTTATCTTTTCCATCATGCGAAAACTTGAACAGGCTACCTCTAGTTGATCCGGAAGCCAGTTAAGATAACTCCTTTCATCTTTACAACCAGGTTTGATTATCCCTGACGACTTAATCGTTTGGTTAAGAAAAGTCAACGAATAAAATTTTTAGATGAGGTAGGCACTCAAGACATCGCCAACCTTGGCTGTAAAAGGAATATTAGAATTAATGGCCAATGACAAGGAAGAGGCTACTTTATAATAAAAACCAATCCCACTATCTTTGACTTCAATGAGCAAATAACCTGGACTGGTGAAAAATTCTCTTTTTTCATAATAGCCATAATCTTTAATGAAAAGGGGTTGGCGAAACCAACTAATTTCGGCTAAATTTTTGGTTGAACCAGCGCAAAGAGCACTCATCTCTCTTCCATTAGCGCATCGGCCAATCTTCCTTCCCCTAAAAGCATGATCATGACCGTAAATTACGGCATCCACCCCTTTTTTAAGAAAAAGATTGGTTAAATGAACTTGCTCGATTTTATCAGGATTGACTTTCAAGTGAGAGCCACCATTAAGTTCCAAGAATTTATTGAGCTCCTCATAATACTCGCGGGTAAAACCCGGCCCCCGTCCGTAAGCATATTCATG
Organism: Candidatus Aminicenantota bacterium; assembly: GCA_026416195.1. GTDB lineage: Bacteria > Acidobacteriota > Aminicenantia > Aminicenantales > CALLJL01 > CALLJL01. The sequence continues at coordinate 16,048 of JAOAFQ010000086.1, forward strand.
GGGGCCATCTATTTGACAGCTTGATTGAGTTGGCCAGCCGCCAAAAACATGATGCGAAAAAACAAAACGAAAAAGGCAGTCTTCATTGAGTCGTTCCTCAAGCCATTGACGTTGCTCAACTCCAACTTTCCAATCCTCAGGAATTCTAGGCTGGGTTAAATTATAACGGGTGCAATCGAGGATAAGGCAAGTAAGATCCGGAGGCTTAGGGGTGAAACTCATGAAATTGTCTGAATATCCCCAAATTATTTGATAATAATTTTCATCGGGCGAACTTTTATGGTCAGCCCCAGGTAAAGGCAAGTAGGTTTTCCGCCATTTTTTGGCATATTCCATCTTCCTGGACCAACCATTTTCCCCATCATGATTGCCTAGAACATAATAGTAAGGAATATGACCCATCAGGGACGAATAAATCTTTCTTTGGGCTAAACGGAACATTTTTAAAATAGAGTCAAGTTGCCAGTCAGTCGCCAAATGCTGATTCGGTAGGCCAAGCGATTCCCAAGTATGGCCAAAGCCACCGTGGTCATCACCAAGATTGATGATAAAATCTGGGTCTTCGTTATTAAGGATATGCCACATTAAGCGGGCTATATTAAAGCCGTTCAGCAAATATCTTTCATCACCTGTGGGCAAATAAGCCGAATTATTAACTAGCTTAGTCAAAAATATTCTATTGACATATTCGCCATTCGTTCTGAGATCAAATAATTCAGGATTATTCAAGTCTTGTCTTGTAAATCCCCGATCATCGGGCAGATGAGTGTCAGACAAGACAATTATTCTTATTGGACCGTACCTTAGCGTTCTTAAAGGCGTTTTGAAATAACGATAGCAGGTTTCTTCGGTTCTGTTGTCAAGAGTCCGATAAATGAGTTTGTATTTAAGAATCTTAGGTTTCCACTGGAAACAATCTCCAAGAGGAATTTCAACTGCTCCACTAAGGTTAAATAACTTTTTTTCTTTTCGGTTTAGGCTTACCTCGCCATCACTGAGTCTTATGGTTAATGAAGGAATAACTACATTTTCTTTGGTAACAAGACTAAGATAAGGCTCTGTTCCTTTAAAAATTATTCTTTCCCCTGCTTCAAATAATTGGGAATTATAAGGGGTGCCGTAGAGATTACAGAAATTTCTGATTTCCTCGATTCTATCCTTATTAAAAGAGCTTGGTTGAGCCTGGACAGGCTCAAAAAAAGGCAAGTTAAAAATTTCTTGTCCAGGTTTCTTGAAGAAGAAAGCTCCATTAACTAAGGCCAGAGGTAAAGAATTTAAGAATTCTCTTCTTGAGAGTTTAGGATTCATCGTGATTTTCAATTTTATTTTTGACCCAACTTTTAGTCAAACTCACTGGTCTCCTTTAATTTATCATCTTTTTCAGCCAACTTTAGTCAGCAATTATACCTTCTTAAGCTAGCCTCATCCACCTAAATCAGCGAACTTTCCATTCGAGAACACCTGCCGCAAAATCTTTCTGAGCTTGAATTTCCAGACGAAGTCCGGTCGTGGTGACCGGCTTGAATTCGACTCGACAATAAGTATTCTTAGCGACAGAATAGGGTGTTAAGTTTTCCACCGGTTTCCACTGATCTTTCTCCCGATACAAAACTCGCCAGCTTGCAGGAACGCGGCACTCACCTTCGCCGGTGTCATCAAACCAATAAACTTCGACCAGAGAAATGGTTTCCGGTTTTTCAAAATCATACTGAACCCACTCTAAAGTTCCCTTTCGCGGCCACCAATGAAGATAAGGACGTGACCGATCATTAGAAGCTTCAGGCTCCCATTGATCATTAACACCTCTGGCTGGCCGATTATTAGAAGCTGTAACCTTACTGCGTGAGGCAATGGTTGGTTTAGGCCAAGGCCGAGCTTTCTTTTCCTCACGGGCGAGCCATACGGCCATCTCACCATTGCCGCGGTGGGCCCAAGCGTAATAAGGAATAGCCACAAAGGGCTGTTTTTCCTTGATTATTTCGCCTTCTTTTTCTCCCTCTCGTAAAGCAGTGGCTTCGCCTTTGATAATAGTCAAACCGCCGAGAAGATCAGCCCGAAAATCGGAAGTTAAAGGCCCTTGGTCATCGAGAACCAAATGGCTTACGGCCCCGCCATTGTCAACCCATTCAGCACAATAAACAATTGGGCCCCTTTCCAAGGCGACTTTACCTTCATTAGCTTTAACCGCTGGATGGCTGACAACTCTTCTTATCGGCATGGGGAACTCAATTTCCACCGTATCACCAATTTTCCATGAGCGTTTAAAAACAGCATAGCCCTTGTCCAATTCTGGGTTAGTCTTCTGGCCATTTAATTTAAAAGTAATTTGAGTTTTTTCTGGGTTTAAATAATTATAAAGATCGCTAGGGACAGGCCTACCTAGAGCCCAGCCCGGTACTCTGATTTTAAGAATAAAGTTAGTTTCTTCTGCCGGCAAAATAAGAATTTTGACCTGGCCCTCCCAGGGATAATTGGTTTCCTGTCTTATCATTACTTTTGTGTCACCAAAAGTAACCTCAGTGCTACTGGCAACAAAAAGATTAACCAAAAGGGAATTATCTTTACCGAGAGAATAGATCAGGCCTGGTATTTGAGGTATGAGTCGGGCTACATTGGGCGGACAACAAGCACAGCTAAACCAAGGACTGCGTTGATGTTGGCCAGAAGATTCAAGAGGATTGGGATAAAAGAAGAGGTTGCCACTTAGACTCACCCCAGAAAGGAAAGCATTATAAAGAGTTCTTTCCAGGGCGTCGATATAGCGAGCCTCGCCGTAATGGAGGAAGAGGCGATGATTCCAGAGAATATGAGCAATCGAGGCACAAGTTTCACAATAAGCCGTAGCATTGGGCAAGAAATAAGCTGGCCCAAAGCCCTCGATTCCCCCAGCCGCCCCAATTCCTCCAGTTAGATAGACCTTACCGCCAATAACATCTTTCCAGATAGCCTCAAGAGCTTTTAAATAGGCCGTTTCGCCAGTATAAGCGGCTACATCGGCCATAGCTATATACATATACTGGGCCCTAACTGCGTGACCTACTGCCTCGGTTTGGTCAACAACCGGCATATGATCTTGAGAATAAGTGCCATAAAGTTTATGGCCATCGGCTCGACCTCTTTCATCTAGGTAGAATTTGGCTAAATCAAGATATCTCTTATCCTTAGTTAAAAGATAAAGCTTGACAAGACCAATTTCTACCTCCTGATGTCCAGGAACAGAGCGGTTTTTTCCTGGGCCAAATACAGAAAGCAGTAACTCAGCGTTTTTCAAAGCTACCTCAAGCAAATTTCTCTTACCAGTGGCCAGATAATAAGCCACGGCCGCCTCATAAAGATGACCTACATTGTAAAGTTCATGGCTCATATAAAGATTTGACCATCTTTCCGGGCCAACCCAGGGTACGGGGGGATTTACTGGATCAATTGTTCTTGCTGTATAAAGATAACCATCCGGCTCCTGAGCCGCAGCAATTTTGGCAATGATCTCATCAGCCTTTTTTTCCAATTCAGGGTCCCGAGCACGCATAAGGACATAGCCAACGGCTTCTAAAGTCTTATAGACATCAGAATCATCAAAGGGATATTGGGTTTTAAATTTGCCAGTTTTCATTTTGGCGGCAATTTCAAAGTTTTCAATACGACCAGTAATCTCACATTGGTGAAGGCAATGGGGAATAGTCACTTTCCGATTGGTTTCAAGTCGTCTTGACCAAAACTGATCGAAAACTTGAACATTGGTAAAAGGAACCGGCGTTAGAGCATAACCAAGTTCTTTTTTCTCCTTAACTGAACTTTGGCCAAAGATAAACGAACCAGGCATCAGGCTGGAAAGCGTTAACGAAAGGATGATAAAAGCGGAAAACTTCGAAATGATTTTAATTGACCACTTCTTTCGATTATAGCTCATTGCTAACCTCCCATTTTCCATCTCTTTAACTTTCAATTTTACTCTAAATCCAAAATCAGTCGCCATATCAATAATTGTTAAATTTGAAAATAATTGACCCTCTACTTCAATCTGCTGAGCAGCATTACCTAAATTTTAATTTAAAATTAACGACTCACTTCAATGATGAACTGGAAAGGGACCAATAGCCCAGCTTTGTCGGCCTTTAATTCGGGCTCGGGCCTGAAGTATCTGGCCAGCGGCTTCAACAACCACTAAATATTCGCCTGGGTCAACTAAGTTACCCATACGGCGGATGGGGGGCTGGCCGGCCGAAATTGCCTCTTGAGGACGAGAGGCCCTCATATCCCAGAGAACTCGGTTGAGCCCAGCTTCTCCTGGACCTTCAAGTTCTCGAAGAACCTGACCATAAGGGTCTTTGATGGTGATTTTCACTTTATTTGGCCAAGCGGATTTCAGGTAATAATTAATTGTCAAGGCATTGGGTTCGTTCAAAGTGACCAGGACCCGATCACCATAAAGCCGATAATTCCCCCAGTTGCGAGTAATTCTTTGCATAACCGGTTCGATCGTAAAAAGATGGATATCTTTATTTAAAATTTCAGGCTTAAGTTCTTGAAGAGGGGAAATATCGGTAATGTAAATCCCTCGACCATAGGTGGCCACAACTAAATCATTTTCTCGAGGATGGATTACTAAGTCAGTCACTCGCACTGTCGGCATATTGTTTTTGAAACGAGACCAGTTCGCTCCGCCATCAATGGAAACATAAACCCCGCCGTCAGTCCCCACAAAAAGTAGATCAGGATTTTTTCGATCTTCAACAATAACATTAACTGAGCGGTCAGGAAGTCCGGCGGTAATAGCTTTCCAGGTTGATCCATAATCTTCGGTTTTAAATACGTAAGGCTTGAAATTGTCATTGCGAAGGCCTGATTTGGTCACATAAGCTCGACCTTCTTTATGATAAGAAGCAAAAACTCGGCTTACCCACATCTCATCAGGCGCCCCTGCTTTAATCAAATTAGAAGTAACCTCAGTCCAAGTGGCTCCACCATTTTTGGTTATCCAAACTTTACCGTCATCGGTACCAACCCAGATCAAACCGGGCTTAAGCGGTGATTCAGAAATTGTAGTAATGGTGCAATAAGTAACATTACCACGGCCAACAATTTTTTTGGGATCATTGCGAGTAAGGTCGGGGCTGATTTCTTGCCAATTATCACCTCGATTAAGGGAGCGAAGCAGAACTTGAGCCCCGGTGTAAAGTATCTGGCTATTATGAGGGGAAATAATAAGAGGCGGTGTCCAATTCCAACGATAGGGCGGCTGGCTGGGGTCACGGCGGGGTACAATGGAGGTCATTATGCCTAATTTCTGATCAACTCTAGAGTGACCGCCAAACTGTAAGGTATTGTAAACCCAACGACTATCGTTGGGGTCAACCTGGTTATACATACCATCGCCAGTGCCAACAGTTACCCAATCTTCAAGACTCACATATCCTGAGGGACCATTAGATGGACCTTTCCAAGAATCATGATCCTGCATCCCACCATAAATGTTATATGGATCTTCCATATCGACGGCGATAGCATAAAACTCCCCTAAAGGCAAATTATGAAGGTGGTCGCAGGTCTTACCTCCATCATAACTAATATGAACTCCGCCATCAGTCCCTAGAAAAATGCGATCCGAGTTTTCTGGGTCAATCCAAATGGTGCGGACATCGCCAAACATCCGAGCAAAAAAAGTTGGCGGCCAATCCAAATCGCGCCAGGTTCGACCGCCGTCAAAAGAATGGGCGACAGCGACCCCAGTGACAAAGATTCTTTGGTCATTATTCGGATCTATCCGCAGCACATTAAAAGAATAGGGAGCCTTACCCCCAATGTTATCTTTAGGCGAATTCATTTTTCGCCAAGTCTCGCCGCCATCATCCGTTCGGTAAACTTCACCACCAATTGTTCTCGGTTGAGGCTGGAGACCGCGGCGTTTATCTTGAGCTTCTTCTTCTGGCGTCGGCGGTCTTAAATTAGCATTTTCAATTACAGCATAGAGGATATTAGGATTGCGGCGATAAATATCGAGGCCAATCCGACCAATTCTTCCTGACGGCAGCCCATTAGTCAGGCGTTTCCAAGTTTTCCCACCGTCGGTGGTTTTATAAATTCCGCTTTCTGGCCCTCCTTCTTCAAAAGTCCAAGGATATCGATATTTTTCATAGGTAGCGGCGTAAAGAATGTCTGGATTTTCGCGGTTCATGACCAAATCGACTACCCCTACTTTATCATTAATATAAAGAATTTTTTGCCAGGTTTTCCCTCCATCAGTGGTTTTAAAAACCCCCCGCTCAGGATTTGGACCAAAAAGATGACCTAAAGCTGCGACATAGACTATATTTGGGTTTTCAGGATGGATGACAATCCGGGCAATATGATGGGTTTCTTCAAGTCCTAAATGTTGCCAAGTTTTTCCCCCATCAAGGCTTTTATAAACGCCATTGCCCCGATAAGTACTTCGGGTGCAATGAGCTTCACCTGTTCCAACCCAAACAATTTCAGGATTAGACGGAGCCAAAGCAAGGGCGCCAATGGATAGATATTCCTGGTCATCAAAAATAGGGAAAAAGGTAGTGCCGTTATTAGTTGTTTTCCAAACACCACCATTTCTTGTCCCCACATAAAAAGTATAAAGGTGTTCTTTCGTTGGCTTTTCAGGGACGGCAAAATCAGTTATCCAGGAACCACAGCGATAAGGCCCGAGAGAGCGGAATTCGAAAGCCTTTAAGATGGTCTCAAAGGCAGGATTAGGTTGAGAAGAATTTTTTTCGCCCGCGGAGAGGTCAGAGCTAAAACCAAGATTAACCAGGCCCAAATTGGTTAGAAAAAAGCTAACAAAAATCAGAAGAGAAAGTAGACGCTTCGAAGAAAATAGCTTGGCCTTTACCAATTTGTTTAAAGAAATCACCATGACCACCTCCTTTTAATTATTTAATCAATCTATGACCTTATTGATTCTGACTAATTTATGATTATTCGGCCTGACCTTGATAAAGCTCATTAGGAGATGCGGTCAATAATGAGATTTTGAACTCCATTTTCGGCAAATTCCCGAAGATATTTGTCGATAAGGACGTTTCTCTTCTCCTCAATCTCTTTTAAGTTCATTTGGTTAATTCTCTCTTGCCCATATTCTCTAAGAAGATCTCTATCGGCTAATTCGGAAGCGAGTTGATTAAAAAAGGTGGTTGCGGCAAAAGTAGAAAAAATTTCAAACATCATTTTTTCTAAAGCTTCAGAGGGATAATAAACGCCTTCAGCTTCATCAAAATCCACCAGTCTTTTGAACCCAAAGTGAGGCGCATATGAATAAATATAAGAGGCCAAGGCATCATATTCTTCGAAGTCTCTTTCGCTTTCCCTGGCAGTGTCAATCACCACTTGCCCAAGATAGATTAATTTGATCAAGACTTCATATTGCTCAGTAGTCAACCGAATTTCCATCTTTGGTCACTCCACAAAAAAGTTTCGTCTTTGAATATAAATCAATGAGAAGCACAAAACAAGGGAATTTCCATCGGGAAGAAATCAACAAGAGAATCGTCTATATTTAAGAAAATGAAAAGGAGAGTTTTTTCGATGAGAGCTATCAGTAAAAAAAGCGATTCTTTTCCCTGTGACTGGCGAGTGATTTTCATTTCGTTATCCCTTTTCCTCTTCCTACCTCTGTTTTATGGAGAGTCTACTTCTTTTCCCCTGCAAACAGCTTTGAACAAAGATCTCCTTCCTACTGATGAGCTAGATCGAAAGGTTAAGGATTTTTTGGAACGACGCCGCTATTCGTGGCGCGATATGAATATCAGCGAGGCTGACGGCCAGTTATTATATGATCTCATTATTAAGAATAACTACACGCGGGCCCTAGAAATCGGTACCTCTACCGGCCATTCAGCTATTTGGATCGCTTGGGCCTTAAGTAAGACAGGAGGAAAACTCATCACCATTGAAATTAACGAAAGGCGATATCGCCAAGCTCTAAAAAACTTTGAAGAAGCTGGCCTTAGCCCTTATATTGAAGCTATCTTGGGTGATGCCCACGAAATAGTTCCTAAACTTCCTGGACCCTTTGACTTTGTTTTCTGTGATGCCGATAAAGAATGGTATAAAAATTATTTAATCGCTCTCTTGCCCAAACTAGTAGTTGGGGGCTGTTTCACAGCCCATAACGTTGAAGGTTACCGGCAATGGGGAATTAGGGATTTTCTCGATTATCTGCGGAGCTTGCCCAACATGGAAACCACCATTGTTCGACCTAGCTGGACTGGTATCTCCATAAGTTATAAGCGCAGCGAGAAATAAATTTGGGGTGGACGCCAGGTCGCTCGCTTCATTAAAATTAAAAACGTCGTTGTCAGCGGCAAAAATTAAGACAGAGAACCATTGAGGCAAGTCAGGCCCAAACTTCAGGCCTTGGTTGGTCGATCTTGAGCGACTGTCAATAATCTTAGGATCGAGGTTCATTCCCGCCAAGTTTAAGCTAGTCCTTGACCCCAATTTTCAATAACTTAAGGCGCTTTCCCAACCCTTTTTCTATGTCGGAGGGAATATCGACCTCGTCGATTACCGCGATGGTCCTAATTTTCCAGAAAACAATAATGACCCTTTCATTTTATTATCCCTATGCTATGATGCGCAACGGTCTCCTCTTTCTTGCCTTACCAGTAACCGAGTATGAAATGTGGATTCGTCCAACTATCTTTGAATGGATCGAATTCATGACAACTTATTATCCCGACGCTACGACGGTCATTTTATCGCACCAGGCCATCGAGGACACAACCTCTCATGATGGGAATCCAGCCTCCACCTATCGGGGTAAACAGGAAAGTTCCGACTATCTACAATCCCGAGGCTGAAGATTGGTATTGCTTTCCGATTTTTAGTCAAGATGGTGAAACCCAAGTTACTGATATGAAGGTCCTTTCTTTAAAAATTACCCTTCAGCTCATTGGCTCTCAGCCGATGGAACTTTTTTATGACCCTTAGCTGGAAACTCAAGGAGCCCATGGCAATGAAAATATTCTGAGTTTTGATGATGATTCCCCCTCGAAAGTTACGCCCACTATGCTTGGCAGGAGGGTCGAAGGCTCAGGGGTGTTGACCTTTCAGCCTCAAATGTGGTGGCCTTGAGATTTGGGCCGAAGACGGCTCTGGCGAAAATCATATCAGCAAAAACCAAAATCAATCGGTTGCCTGTGATTTGACTCGCCTTCCCAAAAAAGTCGGGCTAACTTATCCTACTAAAATTTCATCAAAAAACTGACCATAAAAATCAACGCTTTTCATCAATTTAAATTTCCTGATGGCGGTTTAATCCAAACATTCAATTTTCCTTGACTCCAGGAGCAAGCCGTTGTTAATATGACCATAACGAATGGTTTCAGCTGCTCCCTCCATAAAAATTCTTTTAAAGAAAAATCATAAATTTTTAATAAAACGATTCCATTTAAAGATCCCTTTAATTCAAGTTAAGGAGGTCTAATGTTAAACCGACGTGAATTTTTAAGAAGTTGGGCCGCCGGAATTGGTGTTATGGCCATGTCTCCGGAAGAGGTTTTGGAAAACATAATCGCTTTAGGAAGAGCAACCGAGGGTATAAGTGCTGAGGAAATGGCCAAGGATGAAGATTATTGGTTCCATGTTCAGATGGCTTTTAATGTCGACCGAAATATCATCAACTTCAACCAGGGTACCATTCAAACCGGCTTGCGCATTGTTGAGGAGGCCGTCCGCCGCCATAGTGAGTTTTCAGGAAGTGCTGGCTGGCATTCGATGAGCATTATTGCTAAAGAAATTGAAAGCTGTCGCCGCCGACTAGGTTATCACTTGGGCTGCGATCCAGAGGAGCTAGTCATCTGCCGAGGCGGTACAGAAGCTGGCCACATCATCTTGCTTGGTCTTGATCTGAAGCGGGGAGATGAAATCATCACCACTAACCAGGATTATCCGCGGCTGGTTTCAGCTTTAAGACAGAGGGAAAAACGAGAGGGCATCGTTCTTAAAATGGTTAAACTCCCATCTCCACCGGTTCCGCTTGACCTTTTTTATAATCTTGTGGCTGAACAAATAACTTCCAGAACAAAAGCTATTCTGGTCTGCCATCTCACTCATTATTCGGGCCAGATGGCTCCTATCCGGCGCTTAGCTGAACTTTGCCGCTCTAAAGGCATTGAGCTCATTGTTGACGGTGCTCATGGTTTTATGCATATTCCCTTTAAGCTGGCTGATCTCGGTTGTGATTATTATACAGCTAGCCTTCATAAGTGGCTTCTGGCGCCACCTGGCAATGGCTTATTGCGTATCCCTAAGGATCGAATTCCTAAAGTCTGGCCTTTGACCCCGCCTTGGACTGATAACCCCAATGATATTCGCCGCTTTGAAGATGTCGGCACCCGAACCCCAGCCAATCGTGTGGCCATCGCTGAAGCTATTACCTTCAACGAAGGTATTGGGATTGAGAGAAAAGCGGCCCGCCTTCGCTATCTTAAAGACCGCTGGGTCAACAGATTAAAACAATATCCCCAAGTTAAGTTCTACACCAGCTTGGACCCGAGTGAATCCTGCGGTCTAGTTACCTTTAGAGTTGAAGGCCTGGAGATGAGAAAGCTCACTCAACATTTAATCGACAAATATGGAATAGTAGTCTCCCATATAACTCATCCCGATGGTCTCATCGATGGAATAAGAGTCGTGATTAATATTTGCCACACCATTAGAGAAATTGACTTCTTTGCTGACGTTATGGAAGACATCACAAAAAAAGGTCAAATCGTCTGAAATTATCGAATTTTTAGCCATCAGATGAGTGATTGATCAAGGAGAAGGAAGTTTACCTCCAAGACATAGTTATTGTGGCAAAAATTCAAACGACCAATAAACCTCGATTAATAAAACATTAGATAATCTCTATATCTTTACCCTAACCAGACGTCTGTGCCCATCAAATAAACAGCCATTCCTGTGTAGAAAGAGTTAAAATATTTGCTGAACCTGCTGGGTCACGAGGGGTAGCATTAAGAATAGATCGGTCATCCATGGTTAGATAGCGAGCGTTCCAGGATTCACTAATAAGATCCTGGGCTAAGGTGGATTTACCAACCTGACTCTGGATTTACCAACCTGACTCGCTCCAATTAAAAAGACACTGGAAAATATCTTAAAGAATGAAGAATTCTTTCTTTTAAATATCGCTTTATCATGGCTAAATTTTAGCCAGTATATGGTTAATTTGTGATTGGTAATTAATCGGAAATTAATCGGAAAAGTCGTGGAAATTCGCTATTGTGGCCTGGGCATTGAGGCCTGGGCGAAGAAATTTCTGTTTTCTGGGTTAATTTTAGAACTATTTTCTTATCTAGCTTGTATTTTGCAACTAAGAAAATTTCAGAGGTTTGGGCTTTTCGCTGGCCAAGCCAAATCCGCCGAACCTGCCTTGCGGACCCAGACCTTCACTTCCAGGAGGCCTGCCCATTCCGCCTTCAGGCATTCCCCCTAGCTGTCTTCCCATTGCCAGCTTGGCAGTCTCAAAGCCAAGGCCATTTGTCTTTCTTGGTTTAACGCCAATAGCCAAAAAACTTTTCTCGGAAAATTAAATCGCCTTTCCTTTTTCTCTTGCCCCTACTTAATTTTCCCTTTTCAAAGCCCTAATTGACGCTTATTACCAAATGAAAAAATAATTGCCTTCATATTGTAAAAAGTCGCTGAACATTAATTTATATATTTCAAAGATTTTAAGTCCTCCTGATTTTTTGATCTAAATAGTCAAAAAAGGAACTATTCAAAGGCCAACCAAAATGAGATAACTCTGTCCCCATTTTAGGAAATGGGGTAAGGAAATGGGGTAAATAGGTAAGACGGACCCAATTTTGATGGATACCAGCTCTCCGGCCATAATTTCGAATTCCTTATACCAGACATTTTTACGATTATAAACATTGAACAGCGTTACCCCAGCTAATGCTTGATATTTATCAATGGGAAAGCGAAGGGTCGCGCCCAAATCAAGCCGGTGATAAGCCGGCAAGCGGGCACTATTCTTTTCACCCATAATCGGACGCTGGATCGTCCTTTCACAGAAAGTAACTTCCTCGACCCCGCTGAGAGGTGTGTATGGTTTACCTGTCGCATAAACCTAGGTCGCCGCAAAGGTCCATTTTCTCCATTGATAAGAGTTCACCAATTTGATTTCGTGAGTTTGATCATGATTGGCTGGAAAAGGTTTTGAAGATCAGTCCGGAAACAAATATTCTACTCGGCTAAGAGTATAACTTACCCAACCCGTATAGCTTCCATACTTTTTTTGGATTAAAGTTTCAAGGCCCTTGGCAGTTCCTGTCCCATTATAGATAAACTGGTTATAATTCCTGCCTTCACCTGGGGTGCGGAAGCGAATGGCCAATTCGGAAAGACCACGAAGCTTCTTATAATATCCCTCTAAATCGATAAGAAAACTTGTATTTTCAAAACTTAATCCAAAGATATGATGGATAACTGAAGCCACAGGAACATTGGTTGTCCCGGCCAAGGCCCAAAACTCTCTGTTTCCTTGAAGAACATCTTCCCGCGTTACTCGGCTAACAAATTGATGGTATCTTCCCCAAGCCGCTTTTAATCTAACTGGACCGAAAATATTGAGACTTAAAGAAAGGCGAGGATCATAATAGGTCTCTTTTGTCAAATTAAAATAAGAAATTCTAAGACCGGGGGTTATAGTTAATTGAGGGAAGGGCATCCATCGATCCTGAAGATAGGCCTCAAAAACATTCCCCCGGTCGTCTCGATCAAGGATCGGTTGCAATCTCATCGATTGAGTCGAAATATTTCCAAACCAACCCCTTGGGGTTGGGCCAAGATTTACATCGGAAGTCTCATAATCATATTTAATCCTGATAGAAGAGGCTTGAAGACCAAAACCGAGATAGTGCTTCTTCCCTAATATGATCTCATTTTCGCAGCGAGCGGAAAAGTCATAAAGGTTATTCTTCTCGACTATACCCGTTTCTCGATTTATTTCTGTAACTTCTCCTGTTTCTGGATTAGTGCGATTGATTTGAATACGCGAGGCTCTATCTTGAATGTTAAAAAAGTCATTCCATTGACGAATCCAATTAAGCGCCGCAATTCCTGTATTACCCCACTTCCGAAGGTCGCTTATGTCGCTTTTAAAGGAAATAGAGGCACCGCTCTGGGCAAAACGAGGTGTCGGCATTTCTTGGGTTCGGGAGTTGTCCAAATTATCCTTGCCATGATATAAACTTAAAAAGACCTTGTCTTTAGGACTCAAATTGAAATTGGCCTTGGCATTGAGATCATA
>JAOAFQ010000143.1 GCA_026416195.1 Candidatus Aminicenantota bacterium
GTGTGGCCAGGAGTATTATGCGGTAATAAGAAACAAAGAGGAAAAGTCGTTTATTCCATTTGATGCGAGTCAAGATATTTCTGACGATGAGAATCTGATCCCAGGTTATTTAATGTTGACTGCTAATGATAATAAAACAACCTGGGATTCAGAACATCTTCCTCCCGAATGGTTCGAAAGAAACGGGAGGCTTAAACGTGATTATAGGAAACATGTTCCTGAGCGTCTTTGGACGTACCCGGATGGAAAATATTCTTCTTCCCCCGCGCCGGACACAGTTTCAGTGTGGTTCCAAGCAAAACCATTTCTTCTTTGTTTAAATTGTGGAGAATTTTATACGCGTAGAGATAAGTTTGAATTCAAAAAACTGGTGGGGCTTTCGACTGAAGGAAGAAGCACCTCGACTACCATACTCTCAATTTCGGCCCTTCAAAATGCTCACCTAGCAGGAATACCTGAAAGTGGTCGCAAATTGCTAAGTTTCACCGATAATAGGCAGGATGCTTCACTCCAGGCTGGACATTTCAATGATTTTGTTATGGTTTCTTTGTTACGTGGGGGAATTCTAAGGGCATTAAATAGACACAAGCGCCTTGCCTTTTATGAGATAGCTAAAGCCGTGGCAGATTCTTTGGAAGTTGGAATATCGGATATCGCTCAGAACAAGTCTTTGCGTCTAGATACTCCCCAAGGTCGAGAGGTCTGGAATACTTTCCAGGACCTAATTGAATATAGGATCTATGAAGACCTTCGAAGGGGTTGGCGAGTTATTCAACCTAATCTAGAGCAGTGCGGTCTGTTAACTATTGAATATAAGGGATTAGATGAACTTTGTGTCGATGATAAGAATTGGGCCGATATACTGCCTATATTAAATCTACCTTATGAAAAAAGAAAAGAAATATTAAAAACAATTCTTGATCATTTCCGCAAGAAACTTGCAATTTCAGTGCGATGTCTGGAGGGAACGAATCAATCACAGTTAAAAAAAAGAGTGGTACAGCATATTAATGAACGCTGGGGGTTTGATGATAATGAGACTTTGCGAAAGTCTACACGTTTTGTTCTTCCAGAATATGAGCAGATTTATGAAGAGGATTTAAGTATTTCTGAGAATACTCTTATAGGCAGGTATATTCGGAAGACTTTAAGCCTTAATGGAGACTATTCTTCATTTATTCGCAATGTCTTAACCGCTCTCAATTCATTTGGATTCATAAGAATCGTTAAAGACGAACAAACAGAGTATGCTCAGCTCGATGCTTCTTGCCTTATATGGTGTGAATGCGATAGGGACACTCAGCCTATGGATCCTATATACTCGGGGCGAGTTCGACATCCTAAGTATGAAGAAGCGACCAAAAGAGCAAACCAATATTTTAGAGAGTTCTATCGACGAGGAGCTCTCTCTTTAAAAAATTTAGAGGGGCTGCCACATACGGCTCAGGTGAAATACGAAGATCGCCAGGATCGAGAAAAAAGATTCAGGGCTGGTGACCTATCATGCCTATTCTGTTCTCCTACAATGGAACTGGGCATTGATATCGCGGACCTTCAACTCCTGCATATGCGCAACGTCCCTCCCACACCAGCTAATTATGCTCAAAGGAGTGGAAGGTCGGGGCGCCGGGGAGATCCGGCCTTAATTCTTACTTTTTGCTCTGCGGGAAGCGGTCATGACCAATATTTTTTTAGGCATCGCCAGGAAATGGTCTCAGGTGTTGTCAGACCACCTCGAATAGATTTAAATAACGAAGATTTAATTAGAGCTCATATTCATTCAATTTGGCTTGCCCAGATAAAATTAAAGATTGAAAACTCTATTATTGATCTGGTCGATATAGATCTGCCAGGATATCCATTAAAAGAAAGCATAAAGGCCCAATTATATCTCTCGCAAGATCGTTTGGCTGAATGTCTTGATATTGCTGCAAAAATTTTAAATAGTTGTGACATAATTGAATCGGATTCTGATTGGTATTCGAGACAGTGGATTGGAAACGTTTTGACAAGAGCGCCAGAAGAATTTGATCGAGCATTAGACCGGTGGAGAGAGCTTTACAGAGCCGCCGATTTACAATGGCAAGAGGCCTCTGAGAAGCTTCGGCATCCAAATAAGGACAAGAAGGAAAAAAATAAGCTTGAGGCTCAACGCAGAGAGGCAGAACATCAAAAAAATCTTCTGTGCAATTTTGATACGACAAGAGAAGAGTCTGATTTCTATCCTTACAGGTACCTGGCGAGTGAAGGTTTCCTACCAGGCTACAATTTTCCTCGGCTCCCCGTCAGGGCTTATGTACCACGAGGTGAGGGCGAATTTATTTCCCGTCCTCGATTTCTAGCCATATCCGAATTTGGCCCCAGAAATATAATCTATCATGAAGGTGCTAAATATGAAGCGGGGCGTTTGATTATTCCTCCTGGTGGTCTTGAATCTAGATGCATTACAACAAAAATATGTAAGGTTTGCGGATATTACCAAAGCAACATAAAGATTGATCTCTGTGAAAATTGCAAAACCGGACTTGACGCTTCAACCAGTGATATTATAAATCTCCTGGAAATGCCAAATATAAAGACATGGAAAAGAGAGAGAATTTCATGTGATGAAGAAGAACGGAGGCGTCTTGGTTATGAGATTACAACACATTTTCGTTTTTCTCCAGCTCCAGGAGGTGTAAAGCGGGCCAGCCAGGCCTCGGTTCAGGATCAAGCAGGTTCTTTGCTTCTGCATCTCACATTTGCGCCAGCAGCAGAATTGTTTCGAATTAATCACGGTTGGAGGAACAACAGAGAAGGCGGATTCTTAATTAACTTAAGGACAGGAGAATGGGTTTCTCGCATTGAGGAAGATGAGCAAGGGCCGCTATCTGCATCTGAAGAGATAAAACGGATGGCTATTTGTGTCAGAGATACCCATAACATATTGTTAGCTCATTTCGCCCCGGAGCTGGGAATTCAAGAGAGAAAATTTATGGCTACTTTTCAATATTGTTTACAAAGAGGTATTGAACAGGTCTTTCAAGTCGAAGAATCAGAAATTGCCTCAGAGCTCATTGGAACGGGGGGACATAGAGCCATTCTATTCTATGAAGCGTCAGAAGGAGGAGTCGGGGTGCTTAGACGCCTTGTGGAAGAAAGAGATGTCTTGGCTCAAATTGCTGTTGCTGCCCTTGAGAGATGCCATTACGAATTGACAAGCTGGGAAGATAAAAAGCCCAGTTGTTCTCGTGCCTGCTTTGAATGTCTCCTTTCTTATACTAATCAGAGAGAACATCCTTTGCTCAACCGCAATCTTGTTAAAGATTTTCTAATAAGCCTTACCAATAGCATCACCCAAAAAATCAGTAGAGGTCGTAGCTACGAAGAGCATTATTATTGGCTAAGGTCTCTAACAGATACGAGATCAGAGCTCGAGCGGAAATTTATCGACCATCTTTATAAGACAAAAAGGCGTCTGCCCGATGATGCCCAAAAATTGCTACCAGATTATAATTGTATCCCTGACTTTTTTTATAACCCCTATTGTTGCGTCTTTTGTGATGGCAGTGTGCATGACTATCCTGAACAAAAAGAAAAAGATAAGCATATCCGAAACGAACTTAAACAACTTGGATATAGAGTCATCGTTATTCGTCATGATCAAGATCTTGAAGAGCAGATTCAGCGATATCGCGATATATTTGGAGATAGCAGGGAGTAACAATGAGTGATATAGCGATTGGCTCAATAGTCCGCTGTCGCAACCGGGAATGGGTTCTCTTGCCTTCTCCAAATGAGGACCTGTATTTACTTCGACCGCTCACGGGCAGTGATAAAGAAATATGCGGCATAGATAAACGGCTTGCCAACCTTGGAATTGATCCAATCGAGCCAGCTATTTTTCCGCTTCCCAAGCCTGAGGACATAGGGGATTTTATCGGAACTGAACTTCTCTGGAATGCAGCGCGGCTTTCCCTTCGTGAGGGAGCGGGTCCATTTCGTTCATTTGGCAAAATATCGGTTCGGCCCCGTGCCTATCAGCTTGTTCCTCTCATAATGTCTTTGAGGCTCGATCCGGTCCGTCTTTTTATTGCTGATGACGTTGGAATTGGTAAGACCATAGAAGCTCTTCTCATTGCTCGTGAGCTTCTTGACCGCGGAGAAATTAGACGGTTTTGTGTGCTTTGTCCGCCATATCTATGTGATCAATGGCAGAGTGAGCTACATGATAAGTACCATATCGAGGCCGTAGTTATTCGGTCAAGTACAATTAGCCAGCTCGAAAGGGAGCTTCCTTCGCAAGATCAAAGTGTTTTTAGCTATTATCCCTTTACCGTGGTAAGCATTGATTATGCTAAATCTGAGGCTCACAAGGCAAATTTTCTGGTCAATTGTCCAGAGTTGGTAATTGTTGATGAAGTTCATGGGGCGGCTCAACCCTCTGAATATTCAAAAGAACAACAACAGAGACACGAGCTGCTTAAGGAAATTGCTAAAGATCCTGGTCGACATCTTATACTTCTGACAGCTACTCCCCATAGCGGCATAGAAGCATCTTTTCTTTCGTTATTGGGCCTTATTCACAATGATTTTGCTCGGCTGAATATGAGTTGCATTTCAGATTTAGAGCGTGGCAGGCTTGCCCGGCATTTTGTTCAGCGTCGACGGGCAGATGTCGCGGATTGGATTGGCGAGAAAACACCCTTTCCTGAGCGTGATTCATCAGAGGAAACCTATGATTTATCTGCTTCTTATAAGCAACTCTTCGATCGTGTTTACGCTTTTAGCTCAGAGTTAGTGCGATCTATGGAAACTCTCACGGGCTGGAAAAAACGTATAAGATTTTGGACAGCGCTGGCACTTCTGCGTTGCACCATGTCGAGTCCGGCTGCGGCCATTAAGGCACTTCAATTGAGAGGCAGACGACTGGGAATTGAACTTGAAACCGAAGACCAAGATTATGCCTCATATATTTATGAAGAGACAGAAAAAGAAACTGTAGATGTGCAACCC
>JAOAFQ010000169.1 GCA_026416195.1 Candidatus Aminicenantota bacterium
GTCTATGGTTTATCCTCTTAATCTGCCTAAAACTTGCGAACGTTGCCACCTGGATACAGTCAAAACCCCTCGAGGCTCTGATTTTATCCGCCAATATGAAAACAGTATTCACTTTCGGGCCTTAGAAAAGGCCGGATTAACCCTGGCCGCAAACTGTAGCCACTGTCATGGGAGTCACGATATCCAGCCAACTGAAGACCCTGATTCCAAAACTTCGCGCCGTAAAATTATTCACACCTGCGGTCAATGTCATGTAGGGATCGAGCGGAACTACCTCGAGGGCGTTCATGGAAAGGATTATATCAAGGGCATCAAAGATGTCCCAGTTTGTACTGATTGCCACCAGGAGCATAACATTTTAAGTCCACTTGATAGCCAGTCCTCAGTTTATGCTACTAAAATAGCCAGGGTTTGCTCCCGGTGTCACGATGATCAAGCCATTGCTCGTCAATACGGCCTGCTTACAGGTCGATACAAAACTTATGCCGAATCATACCATGGAACAGCTTCACGCTTTGGAGATATTCGAGTAGCCAACTGTGCTAGCTGTCACGGTTATCATGATATCCGTCCCTCTTCAGATCCTAAATCATCGATCCATCCAGCCAATATTCCCAAAACTTGCGGCCGTTGTCATCCTGGAGCCAGCCGCCGTTTTGCGGAGGGTAAAGTTCATCTTTTACCTGATCAAATTGAAACCCCAAAATATAAAGTCTCTTATATCGTCAAAAAAATATATATTGTTTTGATTGCCACTATTATCTCCGTTTTTATTCTCTTTATTGCTGTTGATTTAAGTCATCGCTTATGGCGGAGAGCAAGCCATGGATAAATCTCCCTATATTGCTGATGAGGAAGTTTTCCTCCGCATGAACTTGACGGAAAGGATTCAACATTTTATTCTCATTATTACTTTCTTTACCCTAATTATTACTGGCCTGCCTCTTTTCTTCTATGAATTTAAATTTTTCCGCTGGCTTATTCCAAGTGGCCGCATTTTTCTTATCCGAGGAATAATCCATCGAGTGGCCGCCGTTTTAATGATTGGTAATCTTATCTGGCATCTTTTTTACACCGTTTTTCATCCTCGGGGAAGAGATAATTTCAAAGAAATGCTTCCTCGCTGGAAAGATTTTCGGGATGCCTTTGAACAGTTTATGTATAATCTCGGCTTAACACGTTTCCTCTATCATCGAGGGATTGGGCGCAAATTTTTTGATCGCCACCCCTATTGGCTCTTTGAGAAACCACCCCTCTATGGCCGCTATAACTTTATTGAGAAGTTCGAATATTGGTCGTTAGGCTGGGGCTCATTCATTATGATTTTCACTGGCTTTTTCATGTGGAATGTAGAACTTTCCCTTAGGTTTTTTCCCCTTTGGGTCCACGATATCTTCATTATCGTCCATGGTTATGAAGCTATTTTGGCTTTCTTGGCTATTATTATCTGGCACATGTATAACGTCCATTTCAATCCTGAAAATTTTCCGATGAGCCGGGTGTGGCTTGACGGTAAAATTACGGGCCGAGAACTGCGCTTGCTTCATCCTTTAGAATATCAAAAGATTGCTGACCAACGCCGCCTCAGAACTCAATCTCCTCAAAATTCGCCAGCCACAAATTAAGCCGATAATTCTCTTAAATTTTCTTCTTTTTCCTGTGACTGATTTAAATTAAGTCGATCATTTTGGCTCTAGAATTGTTCCATTAGGTTAGGGCATCAAAAAAAGCTGGCCAAAAAGGGTCCTGTTTGGGGATAGCCAAAGGTTCCCAGCGGCCATCAAGCCTTTTGATAACTCTTCTCTTTTTATTAGCTATAACCTCACCAATAATGCTTGCAGCAATTCCCTTTTTCTTAAGAGCGTTGATTACTCGACCTGAAGCTTCAGGTTTAACGGTAATGAGGAGAGAACCTTCAGCAATTGCCGTTACCGGATCAAGCTGAAAGGCTTCACAAACCATCTTAACTTCCTCAGGATAAATGAAGGCCTCTTCTTCGACCACCAGGCCAACTTTAGAAGCGGTAGCGATTTCAAAAAGTCCACCGATCACCCCGCCTTCGGTTGCATCATGCATGGCGGTTACCCCTCCGGCTTCCATCGCCGTCAGCGCATCGACCACCACGGTCATTTGTCGACATAAGGCTTGAGCCCGCCGAACCAAATTCTCTGGATACTTAGCTAGTAGCTCTTTTTCTCGTAAAACAGACAAGATTCCGGCCGTTTCAATGGCTGGTCCTTTGGTTAAAATAATTTCATTTCCTGGTCTTGCTCCAGCCGGCGTCACATAAGAATTCTTATTTGCCAAAGCAAAGACTGTAATTCCCCCGATAGTCGGGGTTGCAAAGCCAGGATAATAACCGGTATGACCACCAACTATGGTTAAATCTAGCTCCCAAGCCGTCCGATGAATCGAATCAACGATCGCTTGGAAAGCTTCGTCTGAAGTTTGAGGGGGCATTAGCAAGGTATAAGTAACATATTGGGGCTTGACACCCATCACGGCGACATCGCTCGCCCCAATATGAACCGTATACCAGCCAAACATTTCTAAAGGTTGACCAGGAATGGAAAAAATAGGATCTTCGGCCACCACTAAGACTTGCTCTGGATTGATTTCGATCACCGCTGCATCTATCCCTGTCAAGGGAGGAACAATAACTTTTTTATTCGGCCGTCCTAAACGAGACCGAATAAATTTTTCGAAAGTCTCTAAATCAATTTTGCCGATCTTGCCGACTTTCAATCAAGGACCTCCATTCCTATCATTCCTATAGATTTTATAATAATAGACTTAGCCGGCTTTATCAAGAGAGCAGTCTGGGAACCACGATCAACAAATCTTATCCCTTTTTTGTGAGAAAATGAAAAAAATTTATTTAAAGAACTTTTTGATAGACGCGATAGATTTTGTAAATGACGCCTCCCATTCGTTCCATTTCACCTCGGACTCGATAATTTGTTTCCATTTCATGGTGGGTATCAATTATTTCAAAACCGGCTTCCCAAGCCGATTGAAGCATTTTCACTCCCATAAGAACATCAAGGCCCATGCCTCGGTATTTTTCTTTTATAGCCCCAAGAAGAAGATCCAATTGCTTGGAACGACGGGCGGCTCGCAATATATGAATGAAACCAAAAGGGAAGAGGCGACCCCGAGCTTTCTGAATACCTTCGGTTATATCAGGGAGGCCAACAATAAAGGCCACGGGTTCCTTTTCTTTTAAAACAATCTTAACAAAGCGAGGGTCAATTACCGGAAGATAACGTTTGGCCAACTCATCCATTTCCGTTTCATCTAAAGGAGCATAGCCATAGATTTCGCCTCCGAGGTAACATTCATTCATTAGAGAAAGAACAGGCCGTATCCAAGGTTTGAGCTCTTTCCGTTTTTTAAATTCGAGAATCGTAAAGCTTCCTCTCTTCATGACTCGATCATAAATTTTCTGATAAAAATCAGGGAGCTCTTTAGGAATAACTATCTTGTAAACGAAATAATCAACGTCTTTGGAATAACCGGCCTCTTCAACCAGTCGAGGCATCCACTCAAAATTATAATAAGTAGCAATGGTCGCTCGATTTTCAAAACCCTGGATAAGAAATCCTTCTGGATCTTGATCCGAAAAACCATAAGGTCCGACCACTTTGGTCATGCCCTTGCTCCGAGCCCATTCCTCCACGGAACTGAGTAAGGCTTGCACTACTTCTTTATCTTCATATGCTTCAAGGTAGCCAAAGCGAGCTGTTTTTTCGTTCCGGTATTCGTTATAACGATGATTAATGATGCCCATTATCCGACCGACTGGTTGGGTATCGCGCCAGGCAAGCAACATTAAGGTATCACAATAGGCAAAAGCTCGATTTTTGTTCGGGTTAAAATATCTTTTCTCATCGATCCAAATCGGGGGAACCCAATTTTTATGGTCCCGATGGATTTTTTCTGGCAGAAAAATAAAAATTTTCCTTTCCCGAGGTGTAGAAACTTCTCTTATGACTAAAGACACTGTTATCTCCCGAATTAATTAATTTTTTTTTATCTCATAGTCGCTGAAAAAAATCAAGGCTTCGGCCAATTGACAAAAAAATTGAAAATGGCATAATGCAATATTTCTAAAAGAAAAATGAAAGATAAAAAGACTTTTCCTCGCGGGGTTCATCCCCCTGAATATAAAGAGTTAACGGCTTCTAAGCCCCTTGAATTTCTGCCACCCCCGGAAAAGGTTAGTATTCCCTTACATCAGCATTTTGGTGCCCCAGCAGCCCCTTTAGTCAAAAAAGGCGATAAAGTTCTTTTAGGTCAGAAAATCGGTGAAGCCACCGCTCTGTTTTCGGCCCATGTTCATTCTAGCGTTTCGGGTGAAGTAGCGGCGGTTGAGGAAGTTATTCATCCCAACGGTTATCCTGTTCTGGCTGTAATCATTAATAACGACGGCCAAGATCGATTCAGCCCCGAAATAAAAGGCTGTAATGAACCTCTGTCTTTATCCCCTGAAGAAATCAGACAAAAGGTTAAAGAGGCTGGAATTGTTGGCCTCGGCGGAGCAGCCTTTCCTACCGCCGTCAAGCTCTCACCCCCAAAAGAAAAGCCGATTGATACCCTTATTGTCAATGGCTGCGAATGCGAACCTTATCTTACAGCCGACCATCGGCTAATGCTTGAATTTCCGGAAGACATCGTTAAGGGCGCTGAGCTAGCCCGCCGAGCTGTTGGGGCCAAGCAGATTATTTTCGGGATTGAGGATAACAAATTAGATGCGGCCGAATCCATCCAGAATCATCTTGTTGATTTTCCAGCCAAAGTTGTTCTTCTTAAAACTAAATATCCTCAGGGAGCCGAAAAAAATCTCATTTATGCCTTATTACGAAGAGAGGTACCAAGAGGTGGCCTTCCTTTTGATGTAGGCGTTCTCGTTCAAAACGTAGGAACGGTCAAAGCGATTTGGGATGCCTGCAGTTCAGGAAAACCCCTCATTGAAAGAGCCTTCACGGTTACTGGGCCCTTGGTCAATGAACCCAAAAATCTTATTGTTCGCCTCGGTACCCCTCTTTCTTATATTCTTGACTATTGTGGGGGTCTTAAAGATGAAGCAAATTTAATTATTCTGGGTGGTCCGATGATGGGCTTAGCCCAAAGTTCGTTGGAAGTGCCAGTTATTAAAGGAACTTCTGGGCTTATAGCTTTAAAAGAAGTTAGCTTAGAAGAAGAATTCCCTTGTATTCGATGTGGCCGATGTGTTGATCATTGTCCGATGAGGCTTCTCCCAACTCAAATTGTCAAGTTTATTCAATTTGAAAGATGGCCGGAAGCCGAGACCTGGGGAGCTTTGGACTGTGTGGAATGTGGTTGTTGCCAATACATCTGTCCTTCAAAAATTAGATTAGTTCATTGGATTAGGTTGGGTAAAAACATGATAATTAAGCTAAAACGAAAGAAAAGGGCCGCATGAACGAAAAAAAATCGGAAAAGGTAATGGCTCCAGAACCTAAGATTATCTTGGAGTCTTCCCCTCATATTCGGGCCAAAGATACAACGCCTCGGATTATGTATCGGGTCATTCTCAGCCTCCTTCCTGCCGTGGCTGCTTCTTTTTACTTTTTTCGCTGGCAATCAGCTATTTTAATTTTAGTCTCCGTCGCAACAGCTTTAGCGACTGAATCTCTTTGTCTTCTGGCCCGTCGGAAACCTATAAAAGCCGTCTTGGATGGCTCGGCAGTTATTACCGGTTTACTTCTTGCTCTGACTTTACCGCCATCTCTTCCCCCTGGAATGGCGATAATTGGCTCTTTTGTCGCCATTAGTCTGGGCAAACAGGCTTTTGGTGGATTAGGTCATAACATTTTCAATCCAGCTCTTGTTGGTCGAGCTTTTCTCCAAGCGGCCTTTCCAGTGGCAATGACTACCTGGGTTCCTCCTTTAACTTTGAAAGTTGATGTGGCCACTTTCGCCACCCCGCTGGGAAATCTAAAATTTCAGAACGCCCTCGGCCTTGGAACTTTAACCCCGATAAAGGATTTATTTTGGGGCAATGTGGGCGGCTGTTTGGGGGAAACTTCGGCCGCAGCTCTTTTGCTCGGAGCCCTATATCTTTTAATCAAAAAAACTATTGATTGGCGAATTCCTGTGGGGATAATTCTTACCCTCAGTGCTTTTACTGGCCTCTTTTGGTTGGTTAATCCTAGCCGCTTTGCCCCCCCACACTTTCACCTTTTAGCTGGTGGTCTCCTTCTAGGGGCCTTCTTTATGGCC
>JAOAFQ010000206.1 GCA_026416195.1 Candidatus Aminicenantota bacterium
ATGCTGGCTGAAGAAGCATTGGTATTGGGATGCTCAGGTACCTTTCCTCACAATTTAGACTGGATTCCCCAAGATAATGTATTATCGCTTCTTTCAACTATTTCTCCCCAAACCAACATAAGTCAGAATGAAATAAAAGAAGTTATTACTGAGTTCTTAAACTCATGGGAATTAATAAAGGAAAAACTAAAACCCATCCTCTTTCAAAGGGCCCAAAAAATCGCCGAATCTCATCGGCGAGTTCGGGCTGCAGCTCACCTTCGTCTCCGTGGTCTTTCCGTTTCCCCTTATTTTCCTCCTGATCTATTGGGAATTCTTTGTCTTTTACCTGTACCTAAGGGGGTGGCTGAATGAGAGTTTCATTTCCAACACTAAAAATTGAGGGTGGCCTCATAGCCTTCGATATAATTGAAAAAATTGCTGCTGGAGAGGAATACGGCCAGAAACCCGCTGATTTCGGCTTCGACTCCCGTAGCCGCCTCAGCGACGAAATTGCCGCTTCTTGGAGCGAAGCGCGAGATTTTTGGCATGCTTTTGAAAGACGCCTTGCCAGGACCCCCGAGGACGACCTCGCTACGACTGCTACCCGTGATCAATGGATAATACCTTTATTAAGTTCATTAGGATACGAACTGACCTATCAACCTCGGGCTGCTGAAATCGACGGGTTAACTTTTTATATATCTCATAGAGCTGGTAAAGATGACTCGGCGCCTCCTGTTCACATAGTTGGGGCTCGCCAATCTTTGGACAAAAAGTCAGAATTAGGAAGACCGCGTTTGGCTCCGCATTCGCTCGTTCAGGAATATCTTAATCGTACTGACCATGTTTGGGGAATTGTCACTAATGGTAAACTTTTGCGTATCCTTCGCGATTCAATGAGGATGCGCAAACAAGCCTATATTGAATTTGATTTAGAGCAGATGATGCGGGCAGAGAAATTCTCTGATTTTGCTCTACTTTATCGTCTTCTCCATCGGACGCGTCTTCCTAATACTTATGAAGATGCTCACGAATGTCTTCTTGAGAAGTATTATCTTCTAACCATAGAACAAGGAGGGCGGGTCCGCGATCGCTTGCGAGACGGAGTAGAGGAGGCTATAAAGGTCTTTGCCAATGGCTTTATTGGAAATCCTCATAATGATAAGTTGAGGCAAACGATTTTATCCGGAAATCTGACTGCCCAACAATTTTATCGCCAACTTCTTCGGCTCATTTACCGATTCCTCTTTCTTATGGTGGCCGAAGAAAGAAATCTTATTACAGATAATCCTATCTATCTTGAGCATTACAGTATCAGTCGGCTTAGACGTTTACTTGAGTATCGCTCTTGCTGGAATCATCACGATGATTTATGGCGCGGTCTTAAGACAACCTTTCGGCTATTTTGTGACGAAAGACTTGGCGATTTTCTGGGGATTTCCCCCCTTAACGGCGATTTATTTAACGAGGCGGAGATTGCTTCCTTTGAGGAAATTTTAATTTCGAATCGTGACTTGCTGAAGGCCCTTTGGCATCTCAGTATGTATCGTGAGGATGAGCACTCGCCCTGGCGACCAATCAATTATGCCGCACTTGATGTCGAAGAGCTGGGAAGTGTTTACGAAAGTTTACTTGATTTCCATCCTATTTTTACTGGTAAGAATGGAGCAGTTTGCTTTGATTTGGTTTATGGCACTGAGCGTAAATCGACAGGTTCATATTATACCCCTCCTGAACTTGTTCAAGAATTGATTAAGCGAGCTCTTGGGCCAATAATAGAAGAACGGTTAAAAAAAGCTGCCTCAAAAGAAGAAAAGGAAAAGGCTCTTCTTTCTATCCGTGTTTTGGATCCTGCTTGTGGTTCAGGTCATTTTCTTTTGGCCGCCGCTCGGCGCCTCGGTAAAGAGCTGGCTAAGGTAAGAACAGGCGAAGATGAACCTTCTCCTGAACCTTTACGTTTAGCCATTCGTGACGTTATTACCCAATGTATTTATGGAGTGGATAAGAATCCTTTGGCCGTTGACCTTTGTAAAGTAGCTCTTTGGATTGAAGGCCACGCTAAAGGCAAACCTTTGACTTTTCTTGATCACCGAATCCGCTGGGGCGATTCCCTTGTGGGTGTTGCTGACCTCAATGTGCTTAAAGATGGCATTCCGGATGATGCTTTTAATCCGGTTGAGGGGGATTATAAGCTCGTGGCAACAAGGATGAAGCTAAGAAACAAAGAGGAAAGACTGGGCAAGCGCGCAATCCCCTTTGTTCCAGCTATAGAGCTTAAAGACTTAGAAAGCCAAATAGGAGCTTTATATCGGATTCCAGATGAAACGCCAAAAAATATTAGAGAAAAATACGAGGCTTATCAAAAGCTTCATTCCCCCGAAACTAAATGGGGCCGGGACCAAATAGCCTGCAATCTATGGACTGCTGCATTCTTTGCTGAGTTAACGCTTGAAAATGAAAGAGAAAACCGCATTCCGACCAATGCAATCCTAATCAACTATCTCGATTCTGGAATAGTG
>JAOAFQ010000214.1 GCA_026416195.1 Candidatus Aminicenantota bacterium
TATGTGGAGTGAACATTGCAGCTATAAAAATTCTAAAAGGCTTTTAAGAACTTTGCCTACAACAGGAAAGGCGATTTTACAAGGACCCGGAGAAAACGCGGGGATTGTTGATATCGGAGATGAATATGCTATTGCTTTTAAAATTGAATCCCATAATCATCCTTCCTATATTGAGCCCTTTCAAGGAGCGGCCACTGGGGTCGGAGGTATCCTCCGAGATATTTTCACGATGGGAGCCAGACCAATAGCTCTGCTTGATTCTCTTCGCTTTGGTCCCTTATCCTTGCCAAAAAATAGAGCCATCATGGAAGGAGTGGTCGCTGGCATTTCTGCTTATGGCAATTCCGTAGGCGTACCAACAGTTGGCGGAGAAGCCTTTTTCCATAAGAGTTACAGCCATAATCCTCTGGTTAATGTTTTTTGTCTTGGCCTTGCCCAGAAAGAAAAAATCTTTTATGCCCGAGCTGGTTCTCCAGGAAATGCTGTTATCTATGTAGGGGCAAAAACAGGTCGTGACGGCATTCATGGAGCTACCATGGCTTCAGCTGAATTTGATAGCCAAGTCGAAAAAAAACGACCTAATGTCCAAGTTGGTGATCCCTTTAAAGAAAAACTTCTGATTGAAGCCTGCCTCGAAGTTATGGAAAAGAACTTAATTGTGGGAATTCAAGATATGGGAGCGGCTGGTTTAACCTGCTCAACGACAGAAATTGCGGCTAAATCTGGAACTGGCATCTGTATTAATTTGGACTTAATCCCCCAACGAGAAGAAGGTATGACACCTTATGAAATCATGCTTTCTGAATCCCAAGAAAGAATGCTCCTCATTGCCCAACCAGAAAAAGTCGCAGCAATCCAGGAAATTTTTGCCCGATGGGATCTTGATGCGGTCGTTATTGGTGAAATAACCTCTGGCCAAAATCTCGAAGTCTTTTTCCATGGAGAAAAAGTAGTGGATGTTCCGGTAGAAGCTGTGGTTAATCTCTGTCCAGTTTATGACCGACCTAAATGTCGACCTGCCTATCAGGAGGAACTTTATGAGTATGATCTAAAATCCCTTGAATTAATAGATGATTTCAACGAGAGTTTGATCTATCTTCTCGCCCATCCTAATATAGCTTGCAAAGAATGGATTTACCGTCAATATGATCATATGGTTCAAATTAACACAGTACTCTTGCCTGGAGCGGACGCCGCGGTGCTAAGAATAAAAGGGACCGATAAATTCTTAGCCATATCTTTAGATGGCAATGGTTTATATTGCTATCTTGATCCAAAAAGAGGAAGCAAAATTGCTGTCGCTGAGGCTTGCCGCAATTTAGCCTGTGTTGGAGCCTATCCCTTAGGCATAACGAACTGTCTCAATTTCGGTAATCCGGAAAAACCTGAAATTATGTGGCAATTTGCTGAGGTGGTGGCCGGGATGGCTGAAGCTTGTCGACATTTTGATGTGCCAGTAACTGGAGGCAATGTCAGTTTTTACAACGAAACCGAAGGTAAGCCTGTTCTTCCCACCCCTGTTATTGGAGCTGTAGGCTTAATTGAAGGAAGAGAATGTATCTGTTCTCCAGGATTTAAAATGGAAGGAGATATCATAGGGCTGGCCGGCTTAAATAAAGAAGAGCTAGGAGGAAGCCTTTATCTTCAAGTCAGATATGGTCTGGAAAAGGGTTGGCCTCCAGAGATCGATTTAGAAGCAGAAAAGAAACTCCATCATTTCACGCTTAAGGCGATTAAATATGGTCTTGTTCAATCAGCTCATGATATCTCTGAAGGAGGATTGGCTGTTGCTTTAGCCGAAAGTTCCTTTTTGAGTCCAGGCAGGTTCGGTTTTGAAATCAATTTGGATGAGTCTATACGGTCTGATGCTCTTCTTTTCGGAGAGACGCAGTCAAGAATCATTTTTAGCTTGAAAAAAGAAAAACTAAATGAGCTAACCTCACTAGCGAAAGAAACAGGGGTTCCTTTTAAAGTTATTGGACGGGTTGGGGGAAAGAAAATAAAAATAAGTCATCTTAATCAACTTTTAATCGAATTAGACGTCGATGAAGCTTTTAAGGCCTGGAAAAATTCCTTGGAAAACCTCATGAGAATTGGTTAACTCAAATAAAGAATGAACCACGGTCAATCGAAAAGGGAAAGCAAACCTATTTTAAAATTTGCTTTATTTAATTTGGCCTTATTCTTTTTTTCTCCTGTGGCCTCAACTTACGAGCTTTCCTTGTATTGGTCAACGGGTTTCAATTTCGCCTCCTTTTCTCTGGTTAATCGCAGTTTGAGTTCTTGGGTTGAAAAATGGCGACAGGAAGCTCAGCTGCAAAAATGGCAGGTTGAAGATTTTCCTCTTGCTTCTCTTAAATATGGTTATGAAATGGAAGCAGGACTTCAGCTGGCTTTAAATGCTAGGCTAACTTTAGCCATTTGCACCGGCTTTCTTTATTTTGAATTAAATGAAAAGAGAACTTCAATTACGATAAAAAAGGAAAATAGCCTTTTCATTTATGCCCACCCCGTTAAAGCTACGGCTCAACCCATGGGGATAAATCTAATCTATTTTTTCCCCATTACCAATAATCTTCGTTTTTTCCTAAAGGGAGGTGGCGGCCTTCTTTTTGCCCGTTATATTGATCGGGAAGCTAATCGCCAAGTAAAGGACCAGAGGTTCGTTTATCCCGGATATCAAAATGCCAAAGCTTCTTCTAAATATTTTCTCAGTGGTTTTGGCTTGGCTTTTAATCCCGAAATGGCTTCGACTTTTTTTATTGAGGCTAACTATCGGTTGGCCAAAGTAACTGGTTTTGAAGGGGTCAATAAAGCTGGCCAGCAAGGACCACTTGAATATTATGAAGATTATCTACCTTCGCTTGACTTTTGGCAAGCTCGTCTGGTGATCATCACCACTAAGCCTGATCCAGAATTCAGCCGAAACCGTCAGAAATCCGTCATTGATTTCAGTGGATTTTCGGTTAAAATAGGCCTGAGCGTTAAATTTTAATAAAAGGAAACGATAAATGTCTCAGGAAATTTTCAAAAGTCCAAAGAAAAGAGGCCGAATAGCCATCTTTCTTTCTGGCCGAGGCTCTAATTTCCGGGCAATTCATGATGCTATTCTCGCTGGGCACATAAATGCCGAAATTATTCTTGTTTTCAGCAATCGGGAGGAGGCACCGGGTCTAGCTATTGCGAGAGAGAGAGGCCTAGAAACGCTCGTCCTTAATCCAAAGCTTTATCCTAATCGAGAAGAATATGATCGAGAAATCCTCAAAGAACTTCTTAAAAGAGAAATAGATCTGATTTGTTTGGCTGGCTATATGAGAATCTTAACTCCCGTCTTGTGCCAGGCCTATCGGTTCCGAATTATGAACATTCATCCCGCTTTACTACCCTCTTTCCCCGGGCTTCATGCTCAGCGTCAAGCTCTTGAATGGGGGGTTAAATTTTCAGGGGCTACAGTCCATTTTGTTTCTGAAGAGGTAGACATGGGCCCGATTATTCTTCAAGCTGTCGTTCCTGTTCTTCAAGATGATACTGAGGAATCGCTCGCCGAAAGAATCTTAAGGGAAGAACACCGGATATATCCAGAAGCAGTTAGACTTTATTTTGAGGGCAAACTCGAAGTAAGAGGGCGAAGAGTCTTTATTATCGATTCTTAATTCTTTCATTCAGCCTTTTTAGGTTCGTTCTTAGAGGAGATTCAAATGGACGAAAAAGACATTAGGCTTATAGCTCGCGAACAATTCGATTATCTAAAAAAAGGAACCGTGGAAATCATTCAAGAGGAGGAGCTCTTGGCTCGACTTGAAAAATCAATTAGAGAAAGAAAGCCACTCCGAGTAAAGGCTGGTTTTGATCCAACTGCACCTGATATTCATCTTGGCCATACTGTTTTGCTAAGAAAAATGAAGCATTTTCAAGATTTAGGCCATGAGGTAATTTTTCTCATTGGCGATTTTACTGGTCTAATTGGTGATCCTTCGGGCCGCTCAACCACTAGGAAACCTATGACCAGGGAAGAAATTAACCGAAACGCCGAAACTTATCGCCAACAGATTTTCAAAATTCTTGATCCTCAAAAAACAGTTGTTGACTTTAATTCTCGCTGGCTCGGTTCTCTCACCAGTTTCGATATCATTAATCTTACAGCCAAATATACTGTGGCCCGACTTCTGGAGCGTGATGATTTTGCCTTGCGTCTCAAATCAGGTCATCCTATCTGTGTCCATGAAATTCTTTATCCTTTAATGCAAGCTTACGATTCTGTCGCCCTCAAAGCTGATGTTGAGCTTGGAGGAACGGATCAAAAATTCAATCTTCTTGTGGGCCGAGATATTCAACGGGAGTTCGGTCAACAACCCCAAATCGTCATAACCATGCCTCTTCTCGAGGGTCTTGATGGCATCGAAAAAATGAGCAAATCTTTAGGCAATTATGTCGGCATAACTGAACCACCAAGGGAAATTTATGGGAAAATTATGTCTATTTCCGATTCTCTCATGTTCCGATATTATGAATTGTTGACCGACTTTGAACTCAAAGAGATTGAAGCTTGGAAAAGAGAAATCGCCGCTGGCAGAATAAATCCTCGCGACCTTAAAGCTCAATTGGCCTGGACGATTGTCGCTGATTTTTGGGGCCAGGAAGAAGCTGATAAAGCGGCGCGGGAATTTGACCGGGTTTTTCGTCACAAAGAGCTGCCTCAGGAGATGACAGAAATCGTGGTTGCCTTACCTCAAGCTCAGGCTAAAGCTTATAGTTACAATATCATTGACCTATTAGTCAACTCAAGGATTGTTTCTTCTCGAAGCGAAGCAAAAAGGCTTATTCGTCAAGGAGGGGTCGACCTTGATGGCCAAAGGGTAGATGATATAAATTTAAGTGTTGATTTTAGCTGGCAAAAAGAACATATCCTTCGCCTCGGCAAAAAAAGATTTTTCCGTTTAAAAGCTCCCACTAGCTAGAAAGGAAGACTTCTTTTATTTTTTTAAAGTGTTTTTAAATCAGTTCTGAGGTCGGGCTATAAAGCGTAAAAGCTCAGGTGGCTTAGATTTAGGCTCTTCCTTAAAAATTCTTCGATAATTAGCCGGGAAAGAATCTTTGCCCCCAGCAAGGAGAAAAGAAAGAGGCAAAACTTTTTTAGCCTGCTTGATCATTCGAGTTACTAGCTGACGAATATCCCATTGAGCTGAAAGGTCTTCTCTTAATCGAGAAATGTGATAGAGTTCGCGAACATTAGCTTTAAAAAGAAGGCGGCGACGATGAGCATTGGTCAACACATAACTAGCAGCTTCACCAATTGATGGCTTGAGTTGTTTATATAAAGATTCGGCTTGCTTTATTAAAGCTAAAAATTCACGGCTTGCGCCTATAGCCTTAATTGAGGGAGGAATGGTCACCCCAAGAAAGGGGTCATAGCTCTGGCAGGTCAAGGTGGCTAAACGATGTCTCTTAAGCTGAGCGAAGGCCGACGCTGAAACAATCAATTCATAGGTAAGCTCAACATGCTCAAATTCACGAAGAAGATGATCATAAAATTCCAAACGACGAAAACTAGCTAAAAAAAGCTCTTTTTTTTCTTTAGCTGACATGTTCTCAACTAATTGATGACAGGCCTTAAAAGATAAAGGCAATATTCGATGAATTAAAGCGGCTAAAATAAAATCATCTCCCTTTTGAGTCCATTTCAGTAACCTAACCGGTCCCTTTTCCTTCTTGGTTGTCAGAATTTTCTCAAGTTTTTCTTTTTTCTTTATGAAAGCAGTTACTTCCTGGGCTAAATCTTCATAAGTCAAAGTTTCATAAGGACTAGCTTCAGTAAACAGAAGCAAAGAAGGCGCTACTTGACTGGCTAAGTCATAGAGTCTTTTTCCTAACTCTCTTAATTCAGCCAGTTTCGAACCGGCAAAACGGCGAATCATAAGTTCTAAAGTTCGGGCATTAACCGTCATGCCCAACTGGCTTTGAGTGGACAAGCTGAGAACATAGCGAGCATCCTCTTTGGCCCAATTATCAAGAATAATTTGATTTTTAGGTTCAGGAGCATATTCTTTAAACTTTTTGAAGAAATAAGGCCTCAATCGTTCGTAAAGAGATTGATAAAGTTCATGTTGATGTCTAGTTAAAGAAATAAATTCTTCCTCTTTGCCTGCCTCCTTAATTTCTACGGGTATAACTACTTCCCCACCAAGTTTAACGTAACGCTGCGATTTTTCGGTGTAAGAGGCTAAACGGAAATGTTCGATGGCTTCAATAGCGAGGCGGCTTACGCCAATAATATCGAAATTAAAAACAGCATGTTCAGCTATCGAATGATGGCCCATCTTAAAGATAATCGTTTGGTTAGAGCGACGAGCTCTTTCAACTTCTTTTCGGGCGTCAGCCCGCAACTCATCCACTGGCCTTGGGTCTCTTGAGATGCGCGCGTAAGCGGCTGATAAAGTCTCAGGAGTAATATCTAGTCTCGGCGGACTAGTTTTGATCAGGGCATGAATCACTTCGGCATCAAGATTAAAACCAGCCAAATGGACTTTCATTTTTCCTCCAGGCGCTCAAAATATCTAATAGCTAGTTTAAAATGTCAACAATTAGTCAAACTAGACTTGCAGAGAAAATTTATTTAGTTGAGAATATAAGTAATTTATGAAAGTGGGGAAAAAAATGATCAAAAAAATTTTTTTGAGTCGTCCTCTCTTTATATGGTTCATTCCAGCTTGCTTTTTTCTTTCCTTTCCCAGCTGCACTCAAGCTCCAATGACTATTCCTCCTTTAGAGGCAGCAGCTGAACGTTTCCTTGAACAAATAAGTTACATCATAACGCCTCAAGAAGAAAAAATTTTTCGGGAAATCCCACCTGAAGATAGAGCAAAATTTATTGAGGAATTTTGGCGTCGCCGGGACCCAGATCCCGAAACTGAGGTTAACGAATTTCGACAAGCCTATTATACTCGAATGGCGATTGCCGATAAAGCTTTTAAAGCAGGCATACCTGGTTGGAAAACAGATCGTGGCCGAATTTATATTCTCCTTGGCCCGCCGACCGATGTAATTAAAAAAACCATGGGTGACACACCAACTGAGTTTGGGGAATCGAGAAGAGAGCTTAGTTCTAATATCTTAGAAGAAGGAACTATCACTGAACGACCAAGTGAAATTTGGGTTTACAATCAATATCCTGATTATTTCTCAGGCCCACTACGGCTAGTTTTTGTGGCTACAGAAGGCACCAAAGATTATAAATTGGTTTCGGATATCACCATTAAACCTATGTCGATGATATCCTATTACAGCTTTGATCCAGATATCCTTTATTATCAACGCGTGGCTGAAGTTACTGACCAATCTTCTGACTTCCCAATTGCTGGCTTACCTGATTTTTCCATCAATTTAGAAAAGCTCTTTAAAGATGAAGGAGGCAATCCTTTGGCTACTTTCGTTATTGCTATCCCTTTTAGAGGTTTAACCTTTGTTCAAGACGGTAATAAATGGCGCTACTTTTTAAAATTTTCAATTGAATGTCACCTTAGTCAGAGTAAAGAAGTCTTTCGATCTCAAAGGGAGTATAGTGATAGCCATGACTTAGAAACTCTTAAGGCTAAATTTCGCCAAAATGAAAGCCTTATCGATACCTGGACTATTCCGGTCAATCGAGGTGACAATCGGCTTTATTTTCGCCTCGAAGATCAAGTCAACAAACAAAGCCTACGGAAATGGCGCCTGATTAAGGTCAAATAAGCAACTTTAGCAATTGTTGGTTGATAAAATCTGATGAAAGAATCATATAAGATTGATAAAAAAATAAGAGAGAATTAAATAAAAAGGAGAAAAGTATGCTTAATTTAGCTCGCACTTCTTTAAAAACGCTCCTAGGTTTAGCTATCAGGGCTGAAATCAACTCCCAGAAAGCCTATCGACAACTCCAGCGGCATTTAAAAAACCCCTTGCTTCAGGAAAAAGTTGGTCTTCTGGCCTTGGAAGAAAAAAAACACGAAAAGGCTTTGAAAAATCTTTTCAAGGCATCATTTCCGCACGATGAACTGATTATTCCGGATAAAACGGAAGAAAGCCTTCTTCCCTCGATTATTATCAAACCTTCAAGCACTTTAGTTGATCTTTTAGAACAGGCCCTGTTATTTGAGAAAGCGGCTTCAAGTTTTTATGCTCGACTTAGCCGACGAGTTAAAGGCGACAAGAAAAGGCTTCTCCAATATCTCAGCCGAGTAGAAAAAAGTCATGCTCTCATGATTGGCAGTGAGTACGCCTTAGCTCTCCAATATGAAGATTATGCTGAAAAGGGAATCGATAAAGTTATTACCTGATTTTTTAATTTAACTTCTCTATTCTTTTTCTTGATTATTTCAGCCTTTCATAACTCCAACGGGAACAACTTTGGCCACCAATCTGCCAATCCCAACTTCATGGGAAGTTCGAACAACTTCATCAACATCTTTATAAGCGGCAGAAGCTTCTTCAGCTACACCTTTTAAGCTTGTCGATTGAAGCTCAATTCCTTTAGCCAAAAGTTGGTCTCTAATTTGTTCGCCTCGGAAACGACGAAGAGCTTCATTACGAGACATAACTCGGCCAGCTCCATGGGCCGTCGAACTAAAACTCAGTTCTTCAGCTTCCTTGGTACCTACTAGAATATAAGAAGCAGTGCCCATACTCCCAGGGATAATAACTGGCTGGCCATAGGGACGATAAATTTCAGGTATTTCAGGCCGGCCAGGTCCAAAACTTCTGGTCGCTCCCTTGCGATGAATACACACGAGCTTTTCTTTCCCATCAATTTTATGCTTCTCTATTTTGGCCACATTATGGCAAACGTCATAGATTTGGCGCATGCCGACCGAACTTCCCAAAACCTTAGCAAAAACGTCCCTCACCCAGTGGGCAATCATCTGTCGATTAGCAAAGGCATAATTGACGGCAGCGCACATAGATTTATAATATTGTTGGCCAAGAGGTGATTTAATCGGCGCATTTATTAACTCGCGATCAGGCAATCCTTTATGCCCAATTTTATTTTCCATTAACTCGATGAAATCGGTGGCTACCTGGTGACCAAGACCGCGGCTGCCGCAATGAATCATGACTAAGATTTGTCCTTCCTCATCAATACCAAAAACTTTAGCAATCTCCCGATTATATATTTTTTCCACTTTTTGAATCTCGAGAAAATGATTCCCCGAGCCTAAAGTGCCTAACTGGGGAATGCCTCTTTCAAGAGCTCTAGAACTAAGATAGCTCGGATCGGCATCCTTCATCCGGCCATTTTCCTCAGTCAGCATTAAATCTTCTTTCGTGCCATAACCATTTTCCACCGCCCATTCGGCTCCTTTTACTAGAATCTCCAAAAGAACATTGCGGCTGAGCTTGGTAATGCCGCCTTTACCCACGCCGGCCGGAACTTCTTTAAATATTTCGGCTAAGAGCTCCCGCCTTTTAGCTATGATTTCCTTCTCTCGATAATTTGTTCTCAGCAGACGAACTCCACAATTAATATCATAACCAACTCCTCCAGGAGAAATAATACCCTCATCAAGATCGAAAGCAGCTACGCCACCAATTGGAAAACCATAACCTTGATGTCCATCAGGCATCACATACGAATATCGCTGAATACCAGGAAGGCAAGCCACATTCTTAGCCTGCTGAAGCGTTTGATCTTTTTTAACTGTATCTAAGAGTTTCTCAGAAGCATAAATAATCGCTGGAACCCGCATCATTCCCTCTTTGGGAATTTCCCAAGTGTAATCGTTAATTTTTTTTAATTCCATCGGTTTCACCTCCTTACATATCAACGACCACTTGAATTAAAACCTCATCATTTTTTCTGATTATCATATCATGATAAGTAATAGCTTTAACCTCTCCAAAGATGGTATAATTAGAAGAAAGATTATCTCCTTCTAGAACAGCTTCAAGGGAATAACCATTTTCATGTTTGATAATTTTTAAATCTCTGGCTGAGGCGAGCAGAAAACCCTTCGCTTCATAAAGATAAAGAATTTCGCTTAGAAATTTAAAAAGAAGTTGCTCCAAATCTTTACCCTGGACAAGAACCGTTCGACGTTGCCTCTTTATTATTTTTTCCGGTTCCCACATCAGGGAAACTACAGCCAAAGCAGCATGAGCAAAAGCTTCTTCAAAAGTTTCACCGAAAGCCTGAAATTTGGCATCTGCTGGATGATCAAGATATTGGAATGGAGGATTCTTTAGGGCTCTTTTTTTAATCATCATTATTATTTTACCATTTCTGTCTGTAAAATCTATGTTATTGAAAGAAATTCGGAAAAAGAGAAAATAGAGGATAGATAATTTGAAAATAAAAATATTTTTAAAAAATCTTATTTTCTTGATTCTAACTTAGAAAAGGTGAAACCACGAGAGAAAATCCGTTGACAGGCTTCGACAATCTCTGGATCATAAAGACGTCCTTTTTGAGCAACTATCTCCTCAAGGGCTTTTTCTATGCCAAGAGCCGGACGATAAGGACGGTGGGAACTTATAGCCTCAACGACATCGGCCACCGCAATAATTTTCGCCTCAAGCAGAATGTCCTGTCCTTTTAAGCCTCTTGGATAACCAGAGCCATTCAGACGCTCATGATGTTGATAAACAATTTCGGCCACTGGCCAGGGAAAATCAATTTTTTGCAAAATTTCGGAGCCAGCTTGAGGATGAACCTTCACTAAAGCCATTTCCCAAGAGCTTAAACTTCCTGGCTTGCTTAAGATTTCAGTGGGAACAAAAAGTCCTTTGCCAATATCATGAAGAAGCGCAGCCACCCAAAGTCCCTGAAGTTTCTCTTCAGTAAAACCCATCTCCTTGGCTATGGCTAAACTAAGCTCAGCTACCCGACGTTGATGACCAGCAGTGTAAGGATCGCGAAGTTCCATGGCTGAAGAAAAGGCAGTTACCACTTGGTTAAGAAGATTTTCTATTTTTTCAGCGTATTGCTTGACTTGTTTTTCTCTCAGCTTCAGTTCAGTTATATCTCGTGCGATTTCAAAGCGCACATCTCGGCCATCAGGCCAACGAATAACTCGATCAACCACAAAATAATCCTTCTTGGAAATAGGATCATGGTATTCCCAAGAATAAGGGGCATAGTTCAAGGCTTTAATTTGATCGTTGGTACAAAAAGGACATGGAGAATCAAAGTTTTCTAATTCTTTATAGCAAAGACCACCAACCAGTTCTTTACCATACAACCTTTTGGTAAATTGATTGGCAAAGAGAATTTCGTAAGAATTCATATCAGCCACATAAATTATTTCCTCGACATTATCTAACAAAGAAAGTAATATCTCGTAAGCGTTTTGAATCTTCGCTTCGGTTTGTTTGCGCTCAGTTATATCTCTGGCTATCCCATCAACCGCAATAATATTTCCCAAATCGTCATATAAAGGAACGATAATATGTTCCATCCAAATAACCGATCCAGCTCGATTGAGCCATCTTATCTCAAAGGGACGAGGCGAAATTTTTGGGTTTTTTAAAATCTTTTTAAGCAAAGGCCGATCCTCTGGATGAACTATCTTAAACCAGTGCCTAGGCTCACTATAGAATTCTTCAGCATTATAGCCAGTTATTTTACTTATGGCTGAGCTTACATACTCTAGACCATGCTTGGGCAAAAGCCGATAACGATAAATAACATCAGGCGAACTTTGAGCTAAATGATGAAAGCGTTCTTGGCTTTGCCTAAAAAGCTCAAAATATTCAGCCCGACCCAAGGCAACAGAAGCTACATCGGCCAAAGTTTCAATTAGCTTTTGTTCCTTTGAGCCGAAGGCATACAGAGAAGGACTTTCCACATTTAAAACACCAATGACCCTTTCTTCTATTTTCAAGGGAACACAATATTCGCTTCTCGTCTCTTTAGCACCAGAAACATAAAGAGGTTCCTTAGAGACATCAGGAAGATATAAACTCTGACCTTTTCGGGCCACCAAAGGCACTATTCCCTTTCTGGCTTTGAGGGAGAAACTCTTCGGACCAGGGGGAACTTCGAGCGAATGACCAATTAATCTTAGCTTTTCCTGAGCCAAATCGATAAGATAAAGACCCACATCTTCAAGACCTAGAAGCTCTTTAGCGGCTTCAATGATTGTCCGAGCAATTTCCTCAACCGAAGTAATTAGAGATAATTTTCGACCAAGTTTTTGAATGGCTTCAAGGCGCTCGCTCAGTCGCTTTTCCTCAGTTACATCTAAATAAGAAGCTAAGACAGCAGGCTGACCTTGAAAATCAATCTGAGTAGCTGAAATTTTTACCCACCGAGTCTCACCACTTTTATGAAGAACACGAAATTCATAAGTTGAAGGAACCTCTTCGCCTCTTAAACGTCTTAGAAAATTTTGCCAGACCAATGGGCGATCTTCAGGATGGATGATCTCTCTAACCTGTTCAAGCGTTAAAGCATATAGTTCCTCTCGGGAATAACCAAATATCTTTTCTATTGCTGGATTGGCAAATACCACCCGGTTTCTCTGAACAATAACCATTCCTTGGAGAGCCCTCTCAACTGTTTTTAGATAAGCTTCCTCAGTTTCAATTAGATCAGTAATATCCTCGGCTGTTCCTTCATAGTAAAGAATTTGGCCTGATTCATCTCGCACGGCTCGAGCACTTTCTCGAACCCAAATTTTGCGGCCATCCTTTCTTACCCAGATTGATTTCAAACCTCTAACTTCGCCCTTTTTCTCAATAATCTCCTTGAATTTACTACGAGGATAAGAAGGCTCAAATCCCTCTTCTTCCAAATTTCTTTGAGCTAATTCTTCAAAAGAAGAAAAACCAAGCATTTCGATAATGGCGGGGTTAGCATAAAGAATTCGACCACTAGGGGTGGTTCGATAAAAGCCAACTGAGCTTTTTTCGACAAGATCACGAAAGCATCCTGATGTTTCTTCTCTTAGGCGAAGCCAAGTCTCCACACGGCTTATTAAAATATCTTTATCTATAGGAGTAGATAAGACATCATCGAAACCTGCTGTAAGCCAAGATGATGGCGACTCAGACTCGGAAGTAAAAATAATGACCGGTAAAAAAGAAAATTGTAAAAGCGTTTTTTGCTTTAAAGTTAAAAGGTCAAACTTTATTTGGCAAGCAATAGGCGCTTCAATCATAATTAAATCAATTTTTTTTCCCGTTTCAAATTTAAGTTCGTCTGATCTTAAAACCTGGACCTCATAACCTTTTTGAGTTAAAAACTCTTTAAGGAAACGGAAATCCTCACTGTCTCGAAAAAGAAGACCAATTAATTTATTTTTCATTTTTTTATTGAGTATAATCCCTCCTTTTAATCTTTCCGCTCTTTTCTGCTCCCTTCTTTAAACAGATATTTAATTTGATTGTCTAAAAAATTATAATATATCGCTTTATAATCGTTATATCAAGGTGTCACAAATTTCCTCAACGATACTGTAATTTTTAAGGGTATATCGATCATAATATAAAGAGCTATGAGTCTCTTTGAATCTGATAATTGTCTTGCTTTCAACCTAAGCTTTAATTCTCCCTTTAATTTCACTTGCTTTCGTTGTGGGACTTGCTGTTATCATCGCCAGATTAAATTAAATAGCTTTGAAATTGAACGAATGACCAGATTTTTATCTCTCCCACCAGAAGAGTTTATAGCTCGTTTTCTTGAACCCACTTTTAAATCCTTTCTTAAAAACAAAGATGATGGAGCCTGCATCTTTTTAGATGGGGTAAAATGTTCAATCCATCAGGTCAGGCCTCTCGTCTGTCGTCTTTATCCTTTAGGTCTTCTCTTTGGCCCTGAGGGCCAAGAAAGGTGGGGACTAATGCCGCTTCATCCTGATTGTTCTGGCCTACTTAGCTTGGACAAAACTGTGGAGGATTATCTAAAGGCCCAGGGAGCCCTTCCCTATCTTCAATTTGAACGTAAATTAAGAGCTCAGTCTTAGCCAGAAAACTTATTCTAAAATTAAATTTTTTTCAGTAAGTCCAATATAAATCCTCCACCCCATCTTTGACTTGACGAAAGAATTTCAGCTTTCGCCAAGTTCCTTTTTTTTGACCAACTGAACCAGAGCCTTTTGGCGTCGCCGTAATTTTGGAGAGAGGCGGACAGGATAAAAAGGTCCTTTAAAATCAATAGCCTTAAACTTTTCAGGCAATTTGGAAAATTCAAGGAAAAAATTATTTCTTATTTCTTCTAAGGTGGCCAAAGGGAGTTGAAGTTGACCTGCTTTTAAGAATAATTTTAAAAGAGGCTTTCCACCTGGAATAAATTCATCTTTAAGAGATAGAACATCATGACGAAATCTACCTTTATTATCATAGAAGCGCCAGACCTGTTTTCCACCGGCCAAAGTAGCCTTACCTGGGCTGAGTTTTAAAACTTCACGACCAGCATATTCCACTAACTTATAGGCCATATCTAGATAAGAAGCATCGGCGGAGACGCCCATCTTCGTTCCCACCCCAAAAGCATCAATGGCCGCACCTTTCTCTATCAATTGCTTAATTTTATACTCATCAAAAGCGCCTGAAGCCAAAATTTTAGTCTGATTTAATCCGGCTTTATCGAGGATCCTGCGAACTCGTTGAGAAAGGCTGGCCATTTCCCCACTGTCCAGCCTTACCCCAGCTAAATTATAACCTTTAAGAGCCATCTCCTGACCAACCTGAGCTGCCTTTCGAGCGCCAGCTAGAGGATCATAAGTATCGATTAGAAGAATAGTTCGCTCAGGAAAAATTTCGGCATAGGCCTGGAACGCTTCAATTTCCTGCTCAAAGCTTGAAATGAAGGAATGGGCCATTGTTCCATAAACAGGAAGACCGTAAAGTCGTCCAGCTAAAACATTGCTAGTCCCGGCAAAGCCAGCTAGATAACTCGCTCTGGCCACATGGCAACCAGCCTGAAGGCTATGCGTTCGGCGGAAAGAAAAATCGATAAGCTGACGGCCTTGAGCTGCATGGTAGCAACGTGAGGCTTTGGTTGCGATTAATACCTGAAAATGCAATATATTAATTAAAGCAGTTTCGACTATCTGAGCCTCAATTAAGGGGGCTTCGACTTCGAGTAAAGGCTCGTGGGCAAAGAAGAGACTCCCTTCCGGCAAGGCGCGGACATCGCCTTTAAATTTAAATTTCTCGAGAAAACTTAGGAAATTAGATTTAAATATTTTGAGGCTTTCCAAATAAGCTAAGTCGTCGGGAGAAAAGCTCAAATTTAGAAGAAAATCGATGGCCTCGTTTAGGCCAGCAGCTACAAAATAACCCCTTCTGGGTGGATAATTACGAATAAAAAGACTAAACGTTGCCTTTTCATTCATTCCTTTCTCAAAATAAACAGCGGCCATAGTCAGTTCATACAGGTCCGTATTCAGGGCTGAATAAGGAAAATTTCGATAAGAAAAGCAACCTTTTTTCCTCTTTCCCATTTTTTTCCTTCTCTCCTTTTTTATTGCTGAAAGATTGAACTTCTCTTTCTCCAGACTAAGAAATGCCTTTCTGACTTTAGAAGGTTTAAATCATAGGTTAGATATTATTTTTATCCTCCTCTCACTCGTCAATTCTATTCTTTTTAAATTGAAGCCAACCTCATTAAAAATAAAAAGTGAGGCAATAATGGAAAGAAAAAAATGGGCCTATTCAAATCGGCCAGGAATTGGTTGGCCACAGTAACGACATGAAGAACCAGTCAAGGCTATTTCGTCAACCCAAAAACCGTGGCGGCGAATAATGGTTCGGTGACAGCGGGGGCAAAAAGTATCCTCGCCTTCTCCCCAGACATTACCAAGATAGATGAATTTAAGGCCTTCCTCTTCTCCTATCTTGGCCGCTTGGCGAAGAGTTGAGAGAGGGGTTGGCGGAACTGACGTATATTCGTAATCAGGATGAAACCGACTGATATGCCAGGGAATTTCTGGATCGACACTAAGCAGAAACCTCGCGATCGATCTGAGTTCTTCTTCGCTATCGTTGAGCCCAGGAACAACCAAAGTAGTTACCTCTATCCAGATTCCCAATTCCCTCATAAGCTTAATGGTTTCTAAAACAGGGGCCAATCGGGCCTTGCATATTTTTTTATAAGTTTCTTCTTTAAAAGCCTTAAGGTCAATATTAGCGCCGTCAAGATAAGGTTGAATTGCCCTTACCGCTTCCGGCGTCATAAAGCCGTTGGTAACAAAGTTGTTGGCTAAACCCTCTTTTCGAGCTAAAACAGCTGTCTCATAAGCAAATTCAAAAAAAATAGTTGGCTCGGTGTAAGTATAAGATATGCTTCGACAACC
The DNA here is from genome assembly GCA_026416195.1 of Candidatus Aminicenantota bacterium. Taxonomy (GTDB): domain Bacteria; phylum Acidobacteriota; class Aminicenantia; order Aminicenantales; family CALLJL01; genus CALLJL01. Next base: position 16,269 of record JAOAFQ010000214.1, read on the forward strand.
ATGGCGGAGGGCTTCTTTTACTACTTTTTCGGGCAGCATAGGATAGCCAAATTCTTGAGGCCTTTCTTTTTTCTTTATTTGAGATATCTCCCAGTTCTGACAAAAAGGGCAGCGAAAATTGCAACCGATAGTTGCAATGGAAAACGCCTTAGAACCGGGATAAAAATGATAAAGGGGTTTTTTCTCTATAGGATCAACATTAGCCGCAATAACCTCACCGTAAACATGGGTAAAAAGTTTTCCTTCTCTATTTTCCCGGACTCCGCAAATCCCCCATTTTCCTGGGGCCAACTGACAACGATGGGCACAAAGGTAACATTCCACCCAACCCTCATTAAGGGGCCGATAAAGCATCGCTTCTTTAATCACGTCAGCCTCCTTCTCTACTTTAAAGAAAAAATTTCATCCTTAATTCCATCCCAAGAATCAATTTCGTGATCGAATCTGGGCCAATTACCTTAAACTTTTTTCAAAGAATCAGATCGTCTTCGATGGCTGACTAGCTTTCTTAGGGGTGGCTTTCTGGGTCTTCACTTTAGCTTTTAAAACTTCAGCTCTTAAAAAATCTTTGGCTGAGGGACATAGATCCTGAAGAAAACATTCTCCGCAAAAAGGTTTTCTGGCTTGGCAAATCTTGCGGCCATGATCAACCAAAAGATAATTAAAATCAAGCCAATCAGCTTTAGGCACCAAACCCATTAAATCTTTTTCAATTTTGTTAGGCTCCTTTTGTCGACTTAAGCCAAGTCTTGAGGCCAATCGACGCACGTGAGTATCGACCGCAATGCCTTCAGCCTTACGAAAGGCCGATGAAAGCACAATATTGGCAGTTTTTCTGGCTACTCCCGGCAAGGTAATCAGATTTTCCATTGTATCTGGCACTTGGCCACCAAAATCACTGACAATTTTCCGCGCAGCCCCAATAATTGCCTTAGCTTTATTTCGATAAAAGCCCGTTGGCTTGATAATGGCCTCAAGCTCTTCTTGCTTAGCCTTGGCCAAAGATTCAGCAGTTGGGTATTTTTTAAAAAGAATCGGAGTTATTTGATTAACTTTCTCATCAGTACATTGGGCGGCCAAAATCGTGGCCACTAAAAGCTGAAGGGGAGTTTCAAACTTAAGGGCAGTGCGGCTCGTGGGATAAGCCTTTCTAAGACGTCTTATAATTTCGCCTATTCTTTCTTTTGCTGGCGGCATCATTTCTCCCTCTCCTGAATTTTTTTCTAAATTTCCTTTAATTTATTTCAGGTTGATCTAGACAGCCAATCTAGAAACTTTAAGGACCAATATGCATAAGTTCATCTCCCAAATGAAAAGCGGCCACATCATAGCCTTCAGGGAAACGTTCAATTAAATCCATTTCGGATTTGATTAAAGCGGCGTGGCTTCGCTCCACTCGGCTCAGATAATTCAGAATATGCTGAGCTTGACTATCCTCAACTTTCTCTCGGCCTTGACGATAAAAAGCTTCAGCTGCCTTCTCAGCCTCAAGGGCTAATTTAAAAAGCTCAGCCACCTTCAGTCCTTTGGTCGAGGTAACTTTAAAACCAGGTTCTATTCCCTGTTCAGGAAAAATTGAAGGGGCAGTTCCAAAACGTTGTCGACTTAGCCTTCTGAGAATTGCCTGATGCTTTTTTTCTTCAAGGGCAAGAAAAAGAATTTTCTTTTTAAGAAACTCCGCCTTAATTTTTCGAGCCAGTTTTCGATAAAATTTAGCGGCTTCGATCTCTGATTTGATGGCCAGAGCTAAGATATCCATTGCCTTCATATCTGCGGTAATCATTTTTTTCCCTCCAAATAAATATGACTAATGACAAACCATAATAAATTTAATTTTCACTGTTCATTATCTTAGACTAGTAGTGAACTGCTTTAAAATTATCAAAAAATTAGGACATCAATCAAATGGAAATCATTTTTTCGATCGACCGAAGAGCTCTTTCTCTAATTATAGTTGGAACAACAATTTTTGGTTCCATTGATTGAAGAGCTTGATAGACCTTAATAAGGGTAATTTTTTTCATGTTAAAACAAAGGGAACCAGATTTCAGGGGATAAAAATTTTTTTCGGGATTTTCTTTTTTTAAGCGATAAAGGATACCTTCCTCGGTGCCAATGACAATTTCTTTTTTATCAGTAAGGCGCGCTTCCTTCACCATTTTTCCAGTAGAAAGAACGAGGTCAGCAGCTTCAACTACCTCAGGCGGTGATTCAGGATGAACCCAGATTTGAGCTTCAGGCCAACGGCGGCGAGCTTCATTAACTTCTCCGACGGAAAAATGATGATGGACATAGCAGAAGCCATCCCAAGAAATGATTTTTTTGCTAGTGTAACGCTGAACGTAGGAACCTAAATTTTTATCAGGAACAAAAAGAATTTCTTCGGCCTCAAGAGAGTTAACTACCTCGACTGCATTGGAAGATGTACAGCATATATCAGCTTCGGCTTTGACTGCAGCCGTTGTATTAATATAACAGACAACCGGACGGCCAGGTAGTTGCTTCTTCCATTCTTTCAATTCCTCTGGGGTAATCATATTGGCCATAGGGCAACCAGCCTGAAGATCAGGTAGCAGAACAATCTTCTCTGGGGCTAAGATAGCGGCTGTCTCAGCCATAAAATGAACCCCACAAAAAACGATTACTTCGGCCTCAACTTGAGCTGCCTTTCGGCTGAGCTCTAAAGAGTCACCGATAAAATCAGCTATATCTTGGATTTCAGGTAACTGATAATTATGAGCCACAATAATGGCCTTGCGACTGGTTTTTAGTTCCAATATTTTTTCCTTTAACTCTAAAGGATTCATGATTTCTTGGTGCTCTTTTGATGATGATAAAAGTCTCGGGACATGCTTGATTTTGCTCCCCTAAAGAGGGAATGGTTCCTAAAGGGCTTATTTCTTTTTTTTGAGATAAACCCGAATTATCTCTCCTTCCTCCTCGAAGCCTAAAAATTCATGGCCAGTAAGACGGCACCATGAAGGCATATCCTCTTTTATACCGGGATCGGTTGAGACAACCTCGAGAATTTCACCAATTTGAAGCTCTTTAATTTTCTTTGCCGTCTCTATAATCGGCATTGGACAGAGTAATCCGAAGCAATCCAAAGTTGCGTCAGCTTTCATCCCTGTAAACTAGCTCCACAATTAACACAGGTAGCCTCATCTTTTTTGGTGTAATGATGGCAATGGGAGCACTCAACGAGTTCTATCCCGCAATGAGTGCAGTAATTCTCAAGGCCTTCAATTGGACCTTCACAATAGGGACAGCAACAAGCTTCTTCGGCTTGAGGGTGAGTTTCTTTCTTTTTCATTTCTTCAGCTTTATCTTCTTTGCATTTAATTTTTGCTTCCTGCTTTTTTCTATAATCCATGATAGCCGCGTGGAGAGCATCTGCTCCTAAATTGGAACAATGGAGTTTATTTTTGGGTAAGCCACCTAGTTCCTCAGCAATTTTTTCATTGGTAATTTGGAGAGCCTCGTCTAAAGTTTTACCTTTGGCCATTTCGCTGACCATGCTGGAAACTGCAATGGCCGCGCCACAACCAAAAGTTTGGAATTTAACATCGACCAGACGGTTGTCTTTGACCTTAATGTAAAAAGTCATCATATCACCACAAACAGGATTGCCCACTTGACCAATGCCATCGGCATCCTCAATTTTGCCTACATTGCGGGGATTCTGAAAATGCTCCATGACTTTTTCGCTATAAATCATGACTTTTTGCCCTCCATAAATTGGGTATATAGAGGAGACATTTTTCTTAAGCGATCAACTATAGGCGGAAAGACGGCTAATAGTTCTTCTATATCTTCTCGAGTAATACCTTTGACAAGACTAAAAACAATTGAACCCTGGGCAATGGCATGATCAAGGCCCATGGCTAAAAGAACATGGGAAGCTTTAAGAGCTCGGGAAGTACAAGCCGAGCCGCTTGAAGCCGCAAATCCTTTAAGATCAAGGTTAAGAAGCATAGCTTCTCCTTCAATAAATTCGATGCAGAAACTAGCGTGATGGGGTAAACGGCGTTCAGGATGGCCAGTGACTAGAACATGGGGAATTCTTGAAGGTAATTCTTTTAAAAGATAATCACGAAGCGGACGCAACTGTTCCGCCCATTGAGTTAATTCGTGCTGGGCAATCTCCGCAGCTTTGCCCAGACCAACAATAGCCGCCACATCCTCAGTTCCAGCCCGCCGTCCTCCTTCTTGAATTCCACCATCAATCAACGGCAAAATCCTCGTTCCCTTTTTTAAGTAAAGAGCCGCCGCTCCTTTTGGCCCGTAAAATTGATGAGCGGCCAAACTTAAAGAAGAGACTCCCAGTTCTCGCACATCGACCGGAATGTTCCCACAAGCAGCAACCGCATCAGTGTGAAAGGGAATGTCCCTTTCTTGACAAAAAGCCGCAATTTCTTTTATGGGTTCAATCGTGCCTACTTCTGAATTAGCCATCATGACAGAAACAAGAATGGTGTCGGAACGAAGGGCTTTTTTTACTTCCTCTGGTTCAACCAAGCCGTATTGATCAACCGGCACTTGAGTTGCCTCAAAGCCCAGTTTTTCCAGAAACTTAACGGAATGAAGAACTGACTGGTGTTCAATCGCGGAAACCACTATATGTTTACCTTTATCTTTTCGAGCCAAAGCTATCCCCTTTATAGCCAGGTTATTGGCCTCAGAACCAGAGGCGGTAAAATAAATCTCAGCGGGTTGGGCCCCAATAAGCGCAGCGACTTTTTCTCGAGCTTCCTCAATAGCTTGAGCTGCTATCTGCCCTTCTTGATGCAAGCTCTGAGCATTGCCAAAATGATTTTGTAAATAAGGGAGCATGGCGTTCACCACCTCTGATCGAATAGGGGTACATGCAATATGATCAAGATAAATTCTTTTCATTTAAACAGCGACAACTTCTTTTATTTCTGGAATTTCCTTTTTCAAAATTCTTTCAATCCCCATTTTGAGAGTCATTTGGCTCATGGGACAACCACCGCATGCCCCAGTCAGCCTGATTTTAACTACATCTCCTTCAACGGCAATAAGCTCCACATCACCCCCATCCCGTTGTAAAGCAGGTCTGATTTTGTTCAAAGCCTCTTCCACTTTTTCCTTCATTTCTTTTTCTCCTTTAATCAATTCTATCTCAAATGAACCGGCCATAAAGCCATTTTGGCCATTTGAATCAAAAATATAATATATACCTCTTATATAAATTTTTCCATTAAACGAAAGACTTTTTCTTTTTCTGGATGAAGTTCAAGATGAGCAATTGCTCTTTTTGAATCGGAAAGGATTAGTTGTTCAAACGAATCTCTTACCTCCATATAAAGGATTCCTAGAACGAATCTATCTTCGCGATTAAGCCAACGCCAGGCTTGTTCTTTGTCATTGGCCACTTCTTCCGTAGAAGGCAATATTTCAATCCTTTTTTTATACCAATCATAGGTGTTTATCTTATTATAGGTGATACAGGGACTTAAGACATCAATAAGAGCAAAACCGCTATGGCTTAAACCAGCTTTAAACAGGGAAACTAAATGATCGACCTCACCTGAAAATCCTCGGGCGATAAAAGTAGCCCCAGCCCCTAAAGCTAATTTAAGTCCATCAAGAGGCGTTTCAACAGTCCCAAAGGGGGTGGAAATTGAAACAAAACCACGAGGGCTAGTGGGAGAAGCTTGACCTTGAGTAAGAGCAAACACTCTATTATTAGGAACAATTATTAATATATTGGAATTTCGGCGAGCCGCATGGAGGAGGTGATTGAGACCAATGGAGTAAGCATCGCCGTCGCCACTTATTCCAATAACCTTTAGCTTTGGATTAACCATCTTTATCCCACTGGCCACAGGCACCACCCGGCCATGTAACCCGTGAAAACCATAACTTAAAAAATAATTGGGAAAACGACCATGGCAGCCAATGCCAGTAACTACAACGATCTCAGCCGGTTCAAGCTCAAGAGAAACAGCGGCTCTTTTTAAAGCTTCTAATATCCCATATAGGCCACAGCCTGGACACCAAGTTGGCGGCTGCCGAGAAAAAAGGTCTTTGTTTCTTTTGGCTAAATCGCTCTTTATTGGCATAATTGCTTTAGACCTCGATAAATTTCTTCAGGCGTAAAATTATCTGGTAAATATTTCCTTAGTCCTTCAACTTTAAGATTAGGGGAAAAGCAAACCTGACTTTGAAGTAAAGTTAAAAGTTGACCAGTATAGTTATTCTCGACAATTACTAATTGACGAGTACCCTGCAGGAATTCGCTGACTTCGCGAGTTGGGAAAGGCCACAGGGTTCTCACTTGGAAAAACTTAGCCTGAATTCCCTCCTCTCTTAGAAATTTTAAAGCTTCCAGAATCGGCCCTTTCGTTGAACCAACGCCAATTACGGCTATTTCAGCTTCGGGCGGGCCAAAAATAATTGGAGGAATAAGATTTGGAGCAATTGAAAGGAGCTTTCGCATCCTTTTTTCCATCATCTTTTTTCTTATTTCCGGATCTTCACTTCTTAAACCATTCTCCCCATGTTCGACACTTTCAACTAGGTGAATTCCTCCCGAAATCCCAGGGAACGTTCTGGGTGAAATCCCATCTTCAGTTATAAGATACCGTTTATACTCTTTATTTTTAGCTACTTCATCAGCTGAAAGTAACTTTCCTCGGTCAATTATCCAGTCTTGAGCTAAAGGGAAGTGAGTTGTTCTTAAATTTTGGCCAAGATCAAGGTCAAGCAAAATAACCACCGGACCCTGTAATTTTTCGGCTAAATTAAAGGCCGAAACAGTAAAGGTAAAACATTCTTCGATACTTCCTGGCGCTAAGACTATCCGGGGGAATTCACCATGGGCGCCAAAAATCCATTGAAGAAGATCCCCTTGTTGAGTCTTTGTCGGCAGCCCTGTTGAAGGCCCTACTCTTTGGACGTGGGCAATGACTACAGGTGTTTCTATCATCCCAGCGAGACTAAAAGCTTCCATCATCAATGAAGCCCCTGGACCTGAAGTGGCGGTCATAGCTCGAGCGCCAGCATAGGCTGCCCCAATAGCCATATTTAAAGCGGCCAGTTCATCTTCTACCTGGACGACCACTCCGCCAAAATCTTTAATCCGCGGCGCAAGCCATTGCCAGATCTCAGAGGCCGGGCAAATAGGATAGGCAGCAAAGAAACGACAACCAGCGGCAAGAGCGCCTAAGGCAACGGCTTCGTCACCCATGAGAATCATGCGCCGATTATCGGTAAAACGGGGTAAAAACCAGCGCTTATTTTTTGGAATTAATTTTTGTCCAAGTTCATAGCCCAAATAGACAGCTTTAAGATTAGTTTCAACTACCGCTTCGCCCTTCTTTTCAAAAAATAATTCGCGAACAATATCTTCAAGTGGATTAACTTCAAGACCAAGAAGATAACTTAAGGCGCCAATGGCCATCATATTCTTGTACAATTCTTTGCCAAATTTTTCCTTAGCTGGCTGACGTAAAGGAAAAGCAATCGCCACAACCTCTGAACTAACAGAAGTGGGCAAAATAGCCGCATCGGCTCCATCACAAAGAAGCAAAGCGCCTTTATTTAATCGAGGGGCATGTTTTTTTATGGCTTCACAATCAAAGGCAAGGAAAATGTCAACACCTTCGCGACAATTTTCAATAGGCTCGAGGGAAGCTCGAATTACATATTGGGTACCTTCACCTCGGATATTAGAGGGAAAATCTCGATAAGTGACAGCCCACCAACCATATCTTTTAAGCAAGCGAGCCAAAATATTTCCAGTAAACAAGACACCATCCCCTGCTTTTCCCCCTATTAGAATGGAAACATCAATTGCTTCGGCCCTCTTTATTGCCTCTATTTTCATCTAAAACCTTCAGGATTTAAAATAATTAACCGCTACGCCTAACATGGCCAAATTAATTATATCTAGTCTATAAATATTGTCAAGTAATTCTATCGGAATTATAAACTATATTAAGTCAGAGGTAAAGTTAAGCCGTCAGAAGCAGCAATAATTTTTAGACCTAGTTCTTTCTCTAATTTATCAGCTAACTCCCATGGCCTGGCCCGGAGCATGGCCATTCCAAAATGAGTCAAGATTGCCAGTTTCGGCTTAATCTCTTTAATCATCTTCCGGGCATCATCAAGAACCAAGTGTTGAATCGAAGGGTCTTCAAAGGGGGTATCCCTAACGACGTTAAGAACGAGCCAGTCACTTCCTTGGTAACAATTAATTAGCTCAGGGAAATATTTAGTGTCGGCAACCAAGGCCAGTTTCTTAGTATCAATCTTGAAAATTAAACCATAGGTTTCGACGGGATGAAGATGGCGAATTGAAGTTCGCCAACTCAGTTCACCTATGGAATATTCAGCTTCTGGTTTAAGGGGAACAATTTTCTCTAAATATTTTTTCAAATAATTGAAAACTACTGCTTTGTCCCCCTCGAGACACTCTTGGGGAGCAAATAGCCATCCTTGTCGTTTTAAACCACCCTGAGTCATGGCATCGATTAGAATGTTTACATCATTAGCGTGATCGATATGACCGTGGGTCAGGATAAGACCATCTATTTTTTCCACGTCAATTTTTGGCTTAACCTTATTTAGTTTGACCAAAGTCCCTGGTCCAGGATCAATAATAAGTCTTTTTCCTTTAACCTCTAAATATAGTCCCGCCGACGAGCGCAATTGACGAGCCACAACAAAACGGGCTCCCGCTGTCCCTAGAAATTTAAGAAATGCTTGACTTTCATTCTGGGGAGATTTTTTTGGCTCCGAGTCCATATTCTGAAATCTAATTTTCTGACTTTTTTCTTGATAAACTTGAATTTTGTTTATTTTTATGGATTTTATCGATTTGTTTATCTTTTCTTTTACGTTAATAATTCGAAATGCTTTCTCTCTCCTCTTTTATTATCAACTCATAACTGTTATTTAACTTTGGATGAAAGGAAATTATTTTTTAAATTAAGATAAGCTAAACCGAATTCTTTATGGAGCCGCCACCTTCTTTTTTTTCATCGGTTGATTACAACAAACAAACACATGCTCTTCAGCACAGCCACAAGCTTCATCGACAATAATTCGATAGCCACAAACTCGACACTCATAGGTGGCTCCCTTTGGATTTTTAGGCTTAGCTTTTTTTGGGTTAATCGCGGTTGACTCAGCCTTTTTAGTTACCCCGCATTTTTTAGCCATTTTAATCTCCTTAAATCGTTTTTTCTTGATTTAACATAATAAAAATTAAATGTCAATTTTTTGGCGAAAACAAACTTTCATCTCAAAAAAACCTTAATCAAACCTAGCTTAACTGAAGCTTTTCAATTAAATTACATCACCATTTTCAGATTATTTCAGATTTAATAGCTTTTTGATCTATTAAATCATCGATTTTTCCTTCGAGGATAATGGTTTCCTCTCTTTCCATTCCCGTGGAAATAATAACCACTTGGGCTTCAATTGCTTCTTCAAGAAAATGGACATAATCAAGAAAAGCTGGAGGTAATTGAGAATAATCCCGCAGGCCATGAAGATTGGTTTTCCAGCCTTTGAGGATTCGATATTCAGGTTCAACCTTTTCTAAGATCCAAGGTTCAGGGGGAAAATCCTTAATAAGTTCCCCTCGATAGCGATAACTAACACAGACTTTGATCTCATCAAAGACATCGAGCACATCAGGTTTGGTTAAAGCAATCCGATCTATGCCATTGACTCGACAAGCATACGCCACGGCCACCGCATCAAACCAGCCACAGCGTCGGGGACGACCGGTTGTGGCCCCAAATTCATCCCCTCTTTCTTGAAAAAGACGGCCAATATTTCCGCCGATTTCAGTCGGCATTGGACCTCCCCCCACTCTGGTTATGTAAGCTTTGGCCACACCCAGGACAGCGTTGATTTTAGTCGGTCCTACGCCTGTCCCTGTACAGGCTCCTCCCGCACTTGAATTGGAAGAAGTAACGTAGGGATAGGTTCCATGGTCAATATCTAAGAGAGTACCTTGAGCTCCTTCAAAAAGAATTCTTTTTTTTTCTTTAATCAATTTGGCCAAAAGAGTTGAAACATCTTGGATATAGGGGGCAATTTGTTCAGCATAGCCAGCATATTCTCTAAAAATCTCCTCAGCTTTCAATTCTGAATAAGAAGCTAGCTTAAGCCACTCATTTTTCCAAGCAACATTTTCTTCAATTTTTTCGCGAAGCACTTTCAGGTCTAGTAGATCTCCAACCCTAATCCCTATTCGAGCGGCTTTATCCTCGTAGGCTGGACCTATTCCCCGACAGGTGGTGCCAATTTTCTTTTCACCTCGCTTTTCTTCAGTCCATCTTTCGAGAAGTTCATGATAAGGCATGATTAAGTGGGCTTGACGGCTGAGGACAATATTATTATCAATTTTAAGTCCGAGCGAGCGGAGGCAGCTTATTTCTTCAAGAAAAGCCTTTGGATTGAGAGCTATTCCGTTCCCCAAAACACAGAGCTTGTTTGCATGTAAGATCCCTGAGGGAATAAGGTGGAGAACAAGTTTTTTTCCTTTAAAATAGACAGTATGGCCAGCATTATGCCCTCCTTGATAACGAACAATAACATCAAAGGAAGGAGTCAAAAAATCAACTATTTTCCCTTTGCCTTCATCGCCCCATTGCGTTCCAAGGACAATAACATTGGCCATAACTCGCCTCTCCTCTTATTTTTCAGGAAAAAAACAGAGAAACAGATGCTTTAATTTTATCAAAACTTAAAAAGAAAAGACAAGCTTTCATTACCTTATCTTTTCGGCCTAAAGTTTAATCAATGAATTATTCTTTGGTCGATTATCACCATCACTTCTTCTTAAAATAATTTGAGAGACTCAACCATCTCTTTTTTTATCTGTTTATTTAAAAATAAAATTTTATTAATCCGCCTCAATTTAGAATCAATTATTTATGGATAAAATCTTCAGAGATATTTTAACTAGAATTAAGTAAAGAGAAATTAAAGTCTTCTTCGAGGATAGCTTCTTTCCAGGCAGTCACATCTTTTCTAAGAGTAACGGCTCTTACAATTTCATTAATGCCCTTTTTAGTTCCCATCCAGATAGCTCCAACAAGTCGACCTTTTTGTAAAATTATTTTTTTATATAAACCTCTTTCCTCATCAATCTTTGCTAATTCTTCATAATCTTCCCCTTCTGCTTGAATTAAACCAACTGAGGTAAGCGAAATACCCATTACTTTAAGAGAATTAGAAGGAACTGTTCCCTCATAAGGCTTAATTTGACCAAGTAGATTATAGGCAGCAGATCGAGCTTGATCAAAAGCAGCAGGAATAATTCCATAAAGCCGACCTCGATGCTCCACTAAATCACCAGCGGCAAAAATAGAGGGGTGACTTGTTTTTAAATAGTCATCGACTAATACTCCCTTGTTAATTTTTAGGCCAGCCATCTGAGCTAGCTCGAGATTTGGCTTAATCCCAGCGGCTATCAAAACCATTTGCGCCTCAATTGTCTGTCCACTTTTAAGCCTTACCCCTTTAACCTGACCTTGGCCCAAAATTTCTTCAGTGACTTGACCAAGGAGAACTTTAATTCCCATGGCCTCTATCTGCCGCTGCAAAAGGTTGGCCCCGACCGGGTCAAGTTGCCTCGGAAGTAACCTGTCAAAAAATTCAATTACTGTAACTTCAACCTCTCTCATTTTGAGGGCCCGAGCAATTTCTAAGCCTAAAAGGCCACCACCAATAACCACAACATGTTGGCAATTAGTCAAATAATCAAGAATCTGGATAGCATCATCAAGGGTCCGTAAAGTAAAAACCCCGCTTAATTCAATTCCTTTTAAAGGTGGCCGGGAAGCTCTGGCCCCAACAGCTAGCAAAAGATAATCAAATTTTTCTTTTTTCCCACCTGACAGTTCAATTTCTTTTTTTTCTGGATCAATCGCTATAACTGGAGTTGATAATTTGATCTCAATTCGTTGACGAATATTCCAATCTTCAGGAAAAGCAAACATTTTATCTTGAGGTCTTTGTCCGGCTAGATATTCAATCAGATTAGGGCGGGGATAATATGGATATTTCTCATCACTCAAAATACCAATTTCAACCTGCGGCTCAAGTTCTCGCAAAGTTTTGGCCGCCATCGTTCCCGCTACCCCATTGCCAATAATAAGGACTCTCATGGGGTTCCTTTAATTTTCAATTTTTTGGAAAAAGTCTTTACTCACGCCGCACTGAGGACAAACCCAATCATCGGGCAAAGACTCAAAGGGCGTTCCAGGGCTAATACCGCCCTCAGGATCGCCTTTTTCTGGGTCATAGATGTAACCACAGGCCGTACATTCCCATTTTTCCATCGTCATGACTTTCCTCCTCCTAATAAAATTTAAATTAATTATTAATCTTCAGGAAAAAAAAGACGTTCAGATTCGAGCTCAAGGCGGAGCTTATGAGACTTTTCCTGTTCTTCAAGATAAAGGAAAAGTTTTTTGACCTTAATTAAAGATGTTGCCCTAGCTAATTGAGAATAAAAAGCCGCCGCCTGTTTTTCTTTTTGAGCTGCCTTGATGAATAAATCTTGAAGAGGTATATCTGAAAAGAAAGGTTCAGCCACGAAATTATCGGTTAAAGCTAGATCAACTGACTTTCCAGGGTCGGCTTCAATCTCAGTTAAAACAATTTCTTCAAGTTTTTGCCTGTGATGTTCTTCTTCTTGAGCTAAGTCAATTAACATTGCTCTTACAGCTTTATCGCTGACAACCTCAGCAAATTGATTGTAAAAAGAAACGGCCTCTATTTCTCTAGCAATGGCTATTTCTAAAGCTTTCTTCAAGTTAATGACCATTTATTTAACTCTCGTCAAACTAAAAGCCTTTACCATCATAAAAAAATAATATAAATTTTATTCCATCTTGCGAGATTTTTCTTAGACTCATTATTTTAAATTACGTTTCTATTATAATCATCGACTCGTTATTGTCAATCAAAATTGCTCTGGTTATGTTTCTAACAATATAATTAATTTTTTATTTTCTTTTCTCTAGACCACAGATCAAACCAGAGCTGGTTGACATTGAGGACAGAAAAAAGCACTTCGGCCTCCAATTTTCTTCCTTAGGATTAGACCATGACAGCGAAAACACCGCTCGCCTTCCCGACCATAAACTCGGAGGTGATTCTGAAAATCGCCGGCTTCGCGGCGACCATCACGATAGTCGCGCACTGAAGTTCCTCGGTATTCAATCGCTCGGTTTAAGATTTTGATCATCGCCCAATAGAGACGGATTAACTCCTGGTTAGAAAGAGAATTAGATAACCTTTCTGGATTTATTTTAGCCTGATGTAAAATCTCATCGGTATAAATATTTCCCAATCCTGCAATAAAATTTTGGCGGAGCAAAAGGGATTTAATCTTTCCCTTAAATTTTCGGAACAAATTCACAAAATCGCTAGCCGAAAGAGTTAAGGGCTCGGGACCAAGCTCATTGAGGGGTGGGGTTTGACTTTCCTCAAAGGTCTTAAAAATTTTGATATAACCAAATTTTCTGGGATCTCGAAAACGTAATTCCCATTGTCCTTCATCAAGTCTAAGAATTAGCCGAGTGTGTTTATCCACAGGTTCTTTAACTGAGACTAGGAACAGCTGTCCAGTCATTTTTAAATGGATGAGCATGGTTTCCTGATCATCAATATCTAAGAGAATCATTTTCCCGCGACGTCGGATATCGATGAGGCGAGCTCCGAGCCAATGGTCAAGAGCCGAGGCTTGTGTCTCTCTTAAAAGAGGGGGCCAAAGTAATTTAATTCCCGTAATGACTCGGCCTTTAATTTCTGGCTTCAGGGATCGGCAAATGGTTTCGGCTTCAGGTAATTCAGGCATAAGAATATTATAACCCATTGGTCTTGATTTAAAATTAAATTTTGTTTATCATTCTCCTTCTATGAAAATAAAGGCTTGGTTTTGCTTTATCGCGGGATGGTTTATTCCTGGACTGGGACACTTGATTCAAAAGAAATTTTGGCGTGGCCTTATTTTTTTCGTTTGCATTGGGGGTATGGCCAGTCTTGGTTTGGCTATGGGGGGAAAAATTTATTCATTTCGGTTTGACAATCCTCTCATGGTTCTAACCGTTTTTGCTGATCTTGGAAACAGTTTTCTCTTTATTCTTGCTCGACTCTTTCCTATCGGTCGTGGCGTCCTTGAAAGCCCTACCTTTGAATTTGGGACAGCCTATATAGCCGGGGCTGGTCTTCTTAATTATCTTGTCGCCTTAGATGCTTTCGATCTTGCTCAAGGGAAGAAATCATGAAATTTGAAAGTCACCTTCTTTCGATGATTGTTTATGCCTTCCTGGTTTCAATTGTTCTCGGTCTCCTCAGGCGGAACGACCTTAAGAGTCGCCTTCGCTACATGATTTCTTTATTCTTGATTATGGTTGGGGGGGCGATTCTTTTTGGCTGGTTTATGTTTCTTTTCGCTCGATAACGGAAAGACTGACTTTATTCCTTCCTCTATGCTATAATCGCTAAAAATGACGCTTAACGATTTCGAAGTTGTTATTGGATTAGAAATTCATGCTCAACTATTAACCAAAAGTAAGCTTTTTTGTAGTTGTAGCACTGCCTATGGCCAACCCCCTAATACTCAAACCTGCCCAGTTTGTCTCGGTCTACCAGGAGCTTTGCCAGTCGTTAATCGGGAAGCTGTCTTCATGGCAATCAAATTTGCCTTAGCCGTTGGAGCTCAAATAAATCATTTCTCTGAATTTAGTCGCAAGCATTACTTTTATCCCGATCTTCCTAAAGGATATCAGATTACCCAATACGAACACCCAATTGCTACTGGCGGTTCAATTATTCTTATAACTCCTGAAGGTAAAAAGTCTATTGGTCTTGAAAGGATAAACTTGGAAGAAGATGCTGGCAAGTCTATCCATGATGGCCTGCCTGACTCATCCTATCGAACTAGTCTTGATTTCAATCGCTGCGGCGTTCCTCTAATTGAAATTGTCGGGCGACCAGAAATTCACTCACCCGAGGAAGCGGTAGAGTTTTTACAGGCCTTGCGAACGCTTCTTCTCTATTTAGAAATCTGCGATGGCAATATGGAAGAAGGAAGTTTGCGCTGTGATGCCAACATTTCGGTGAGGCCAAAAGGGAGTATGAAGCTTGGCGTAAAAACAGAAATTAAGAACCTAAATTCCTTTCGTTTTTTGCATAAGGCGCTCGAATACGAAGCTAAACGTCAGGCCGAGCTCCTAGCTTCAGGGCAAACTATCCATCAAGAAACGCGGCTCTATGATCCTGACGAAAATAAGACTTTTCCTATGCGGAGTAAAGAAGAGGCTCATGATTATCGTTACTTCCCTGAACCTGATCTCCCACCCCTAATTCTTAAGCCCGAGATGATAGAGGAAGCTCACCGAAGCTTGCCTGAATTGCCACACGAAAAAATTGAAAGATTCATGACTGAGTTCGAACTCCCCCTTTATGACGCTAAAATTTTAACTTCCTCTCCTGGTCTCGCTGATTATTTTGAACAAACGGCTCGTCTTTGCGGTTTTCCAAAAAGTGCGAGTAATTGGATAATGAGAGAGGTGCTTCGCTATCTCAAAGAAAAGAATCAAAGCCTTGAAATGTTCCCCATTCCTCCATCTTTGCTGGCTGAACTTATTAGTTTAGTTGAAAATAAAAAAGTAACAATGGCCACAGCTAAAGACGTCATTTTCCCAGAAATGATTTCCCAGCCTCGCTCCCCCCAAGAAATCATTAAAGAAAAAGGCTTACATCGAATTAGCGATGAAGAAAAGATAAAGGCGATAATTACCCAAGTAATTGAAAAAAATCCAGGTCCAGTCAATCAATATAAGCAAGGAAAAAGTCAGGTTTTCGGCTTTTTAATGGGCCAAGTAATGAAAGAAACCCGTGGTCTGGCTGATCCCCAGCTCGTTCAAGCCTGGCTAAAAGCTAAGCTGGACGAATTAGCCAGTCAATCATGATTGAGCTTTACCACATCTGGAAGCAGTATCAAAAACCTGATTGGGCCCTAGCTGATATTTCTTTAACTATTCGCCGAGGCGAATTTTGTTTTATCACTGGCCCCAGCGGTTCGGGTAAAACAACTCTTCTCAAAATCATTTTTCGGGAAATTCTGCCAACTGAAGGTCAGATAATTATCGACGGAGTTAATGTTCTCAAAATCCCCAACCATTTAATTTACCGTCTTCGTCGTCAGATGGGGATTGTTTTTCAAGATTTTCGACTCCTTCATCAAAGGCGGGTTTTTGATAATGTTGCTATATCGCTGCGCATTTTGGGTTTGCCCCTTAAAGAAATTAGAAGGCGGGTGTTTAATGCTCTTCGCTTGGTAAATCTCCATCATAAAATGTGGGATTTTCCTAATCAGCTTTCCTATGGGGAACAGCAGCGCGTCGCCATTGCTCGAGCCATTGTCAATGAACCGAAGATCATCTTGGCTGATGAACCAACCGGCAATCTTGATCCTGAATTGGCTTTTGAAATCATGAGCCTCTTCAAAGAAATTAATAATCGAGGGACCACAGTGATCATTTGCACCCACGATAAAGAATTAATTCGCCATTTTGGAGAGAAAGTCTTTTTTCTTCATAAAGGAAAATTAATTCGAAAGGAAATTTTCCCATCATCGAAAAAATAAGATATTTAGCTGCAGAAACACTTAATAGCCTGTGGCGAAATCGAGGAAGACATTTCTTTTCTCTCTTTATCATCGGTTTTGCTTTTCTTGTAATTGGGATTTTCATCTCCCTTTCTAACAATTTGAATAATTTGGCTACAGAGTTAGCTCGACAGTTAGCCATTGTTGTTTTTATCGACAAAAATATCTCTGCCCAAGAAAAAGAGGCCCTCGAACAACAAATAAAACTTTCCCCGCTGGTCGCCAAAATTGATTTTGTAACCTCAGAACAAGCTTTAAGTCGTTTCGAACAAAGATTTCCTGAACTACGATCAATTCTATTGGAATTAGGCCTTAATCCCTTTCCGCCTTCCTTCGAAATAACTATTCAACCTCGTTTTGTCCGTTCGCCTCTTGTTGTTTCTTTTATTGAAAGATTAAAAAAGGAAAAAGGTGTTCAAGATATTCAATTTAATCGAGATTGGGTCGAACGAATTGAATCCTTTGATCGCCTGATTAAAGCCATCGGCTTTTTATTAGGAAGCATTTTCCTTTTAGCTTCCCTTTTCATTATTTCCAATGTCATCCGTCTTAGTGTCATCGATCGGCAAGAGGAGATAAATATTCTTCGGTTGGTTGGGGCGACAAATAACTTTATTCGTTTCCCCTTCGTTTTTGAAGGAATTATTCTGGGGGTTTTAGGAAGTCTTCTGGCCATTGGCTTTCTCGGTTTAGTCATTAGAATTTTTCCTCTTTATGTTGGTCAATCGCTAGGCGCCTTTAGACAATTATTTGAGCTTCGCTTTTTGAGCTTTAGTCAAATTGCCGCCTTAATGACAATTGGGGGTACAATTGGATTGATCGGTAGTTTAAGCTCCCTTTCCCGTTTTCTTAAGATTTAAAAATCTCCTTGGCTAAAATATGGGCCTGGCGAAGGGGTTCAGGAAAACGATATTGAGAGAATTCCAGAGCTAAGAAAAGGCAATCTTCAAAGCTTACCCGATGTCCAGGCGAAACAAAAATAGGTTTAACCCCAGTCTTTGTCCGAAGACAGAAGCCAACTTTTTCTCCTTTGCGATCCCGATAAAGAGTAAAAGCGCCTCGAAATTGAGCCGGTTCGTTAAAAGGAAAATAGGCTTTTTTAGCACAGCCAATTGTCGGAATATCGGCCATAACTCCAATAAAAGTAGCTAGCCCCATTCTTCTCGGATGGGCCAATCCATTGCCATCAATAAACCAGACGTTAGGTAAGGATTTAACTTTTTTTAGAGCTTGAAGAAAAACTGGTCCTTCTCGGAAACAAAGAAAGCCAGGAATGTATGGAAAACTCAGTTCTTTTACAATTAACACTCTTTCAATAACGGTTAAATTTACGGCATCAAGAATAACCAAGGCGGCACCGATTTTTTTCTGGGAATTAAAAATAGCAAAATCTGCCCCTCCGATAAGTTTAAGAGGACGCTTCAAGCTTTCAAGCCTAATTTTTTGAGCCAAAGTTCTTTGGGCTAAACATGCTTTTTCAAAATTAAAGGGAGTCATTTTTATCACCTAATAATTCGACCAAAAGAACCTAAAATAAATACATTTTATCATTTAAATTTAGGGGAAGGTTAATTTTGCCTTTTATTGACTCTTATAGGGACTTAACTTAAAATTGAATTAATGGCCTCCATAGGACAAGAATTAAAACAGGAAAGGGAAAAAAGAGGCATTTCCTTAGAAGAAATTTCCCAAGCGACCAAAATTAGCTGCCGCTTTCTTCAGGCCATTGAAAATGATAATTATGACTTGCTTCCTGGGGGGTTTTTCAATAAAGCTTTCCTTCGGGCCTACCTCCAATATCTAGGGCTTGAAGAGAAGCCTTTTTTGAATCGATTTGAAGTTGCTATAAGGCAAAAAATCTCAGCATCGAACCTAAAAGATACCGACACGGAAAAGATAAATAAAACCACGCCTTGGTCCAGAATTCTTTTTACCAGCCTAATTTTGGTCGCTGGTCTAGGATTTTTCTTTCTTCTCCTCCAATTAAAACCTAAGCCAGAACCAGTTATTACCAAGGCTTTGGTAGTTGAGCCAACGAAGCTACCTGTCCAAACAGTAGAGGAAGAAAAAGAAAAAGAGCCGGAACCAACAACAAGCCTTAATTTGAAAATTGATTTCCAACAAAAAACTTGGATTCAGGTTTATGCCGATGGCCTCTTAAAACTTGATGGAATTAAAAATCCAGGTCATACCGTTGAAATTACGGCCAACAAAGAATTCTTAATTCACCTTGGCAATGCTGGTGGGATAATTTATACTCTCAATGGCTTTAAAGGCCGAAGCTTTGGTCGGTCTGGGGCTGTCGTTAAAAATATTCGGATAACTTTAGAAAATCTTAAAGAATTTATTGAGCCAGAATCATCGCCTAAATCCTTAAATCAAAATTTAAGCGCACCTTCTCACTAATTCCATGGAACAAAAAAGACAAAAGGGCGCAAGGCTTATTGGCGCTCTAATTATTCTTTTAATTGTTCTTTTTTTTACGATTGAATTTTTTATTAGGGAAACGCAAGAATTTTCACCCACTTCTTTCACCAACTTACTACTCTCATCCCTTCAGATCATTGTCCTTCTTCTTTTTCTTATCCTTCTCTTTGTTCTTGGCCGAAATCTGGTCAAATTATATTTAGAAAGAAAACACAAAGTTGTGGGGGCTCATTTTAAGACTAAACTTGTCTTTTTTTTCATTGGCCTTTCACTAATACCAACCTTACTTCTCTTTCTTTTTGCTTCAGATCTAATCAGTCGGAATATTGAACGCTGGTTTCAGACTCCCTTTGACCGGATTATGGCCGACACCAAAGAAGTGGCCGATGGCTTTTATCAATCGACAAGTGATATAACCTATCATTATGCCCAACAATTGGCCGAAACTATTCGGCGCCAGAAATTGGCCGCGCTTGAGAATCGGCTCCTCTTACGAGATTTTATTTGGAGCAAACTTACCGAATATCAACTTGATGAAATTGGCATTTACTTGGAAGATGAAGAACTTTTTACCTACCTAAATCCTAACTTACCTTTAGAAGATTATCGCCCGATTCAAGCCAATATGATCCAGCGAGCCCATCTGGGGGAAATTTTCGAAAGCATTGAACCTATGGGACAAGGAGAAATGGTTCGACGCGGGGTTTCGCTAACCATTCCTGAAATGGGTCATATCTTTGTGGCTACCGGCAAATTCATTCCCCAAAGTTATGCTCAAAAAATTAAAAATATAAGTGGGTACATTCAACGCTATCGCCTCCTAATGATTCAAAGAAATCCAATGAAAGCCTTCTATATCATTACCCTTCTCTTTGTAACTCTGTTAATCGTCTTTGCGGCTAGTTGGATTGGATTCCATTTAGCCAAAAGCATTACCGTTCCAATAGAAAAATTGGCTCTAGCGACTAAGGAAGTGTCAAAGGGAAATCTTGACGTTCGGGTTGAAGATCCGGCTTCAGATGAAATTGGGACTCTCATTGAATCTTTCAATCAAATGATTGCTGATCTTAGGGAAAGTCAGAAAAACATTGCTCTGAAAACAGCCGAATTAGAAAACCGGCGTCACTATATTGAAACTATTCTTTATAACATAACGACTGGAGTCATAACTCTTAATGAGGTTGGAAATATCGTTACTATTAATCCATCAGCTCGAGAAATGCTTGGTCTTCCTCGGAATAATCAGCCTGGGTTAAGTTATCTTGAAATTCTTAAAGATTCTCGTTATCACGAAATTTGTCGCTATATAGACTGGGGTTTGAAAAATAGGACAAGATTGAGCGATAAAGAAGTAAACATCATTGTCAACGGACAAACTGTCACTTTGGCCTTGAGCCTTATTCCCCTTCGCTCCGCTGACAACACCTTTTCAGGATTGATTGTTGTTCTTGACAATCTAACTCAGCTCATTCAAGCTCAAAAAATGGCCGCCTGGAAAGAAGTAGCTCAACGAGTCGCCCATGAAATTAAAAATCCACTAACTCCTATTCAACTTTCAGCAGAGAGAATTTTAAAAACCCTACAAAAAGAAAATCTCATTAAATTTGAAAGCATTGAGGAAGGGGCTAAAACCATTTTGCAAGAAGCCCGAAGCATTAAATCTCTAGTTGATGAATTTTCCAATTTTGCTCGTCTACCTAAGATCCAGCTCCAGCCTCATGATTTACATCAAACGATCACCCAAGTAGTTTCTCTTTTTCGAGGAATTTTCAATGAGATTGAATTCGAGCTTAATCTGGCCGATGATGTTCCTTCGCCACTGATGATTGATCCTGAACAAATCAAACGAGTTTTAATCAACCTTTTTGATAATGCCATTGAAGCCATGAACAAGAAAGGGAAAATAAGCTTAAGAACTCGGTTCGATAAAAGCCAAAATCGAGTTATTATAGAAGTCGCTGACAATGGTCCTGGTATTCCCGAGGAAGATAAAAATAAACTCTTTCTTCCTTATTTTTCCACCAAAAGAAAAGGCACTGGCTTAGGTTTGGCCATTGTTCATCAAATCGTAAAAGAACATAACGGAACGATCTCCGTGGATGATAATATACCCAACGGGGCTAAATTTATTATTCAACTACCAACTTAAATTATAAATTAAACTATAAAAAATGAGTCCAGAAAGAATTTTGGTTATTGACGACGAAATAAGTATCTGCAGTACCCTTAAAGCCATTCTCGAAGATGAAGGTTATGAAGTTAAGACCGTTGAAACCGCTGAGGACGGTCTGAACCTCCTTCGACAGCAGCCCTTTGATCTAGTGATGTTAGATATTTGGTTACCTGAAATGAATGGGCTTGAAGCTTTGAGTCGGATTAAGGAAAATGAGGAAAATCTTCAAGTTATTATAATCTCAGGACATGGCACTATAGAATCAGCGGTTAAGGCCACCAAAATGGGGGCCTTCGATTTCCTAGAAAAACCCCTTACTCTCGAAAAAGTGGTTCTGACAGTCCGCAATGCTTTGAGACAAAAAAGATTGGAAGAGGAAAACCTTCAACTTAAAGAAAGACAAAAAGGCAAATTCTATTTACTCGGACAGAGCTACGCAATTAAACGGCTTCAGGAAGAAATTAGTCAAATTGCGCCCTCCAATGGGAGAGTCCTTATTTATGGCGAAAATGGTACAGGTAAAGATTATATTGCCCGCTTTATTCATCAGATGAGTCAACGCCGGGACAAACGTTTTGTCGAAATTAATTGCTCAGCTATTCCCGACCATTTGATGGAAGGTGAACTATTTGGTTACCAAACTGAACCTTCACCCGGAATCGGCCGAGATCGCCGTGGAAAACTTCTGCAAGCAAACGGCGGAACTCTTTTCCTTGATGAAATTGCTGATATGAATCTTAAAATCCAGGCAAAGTTAGTTAAGGTTATTGAGGAAGAAAGGTTGGAGCTTTTAGACCTTGATCAAACTTGCCCAATCAACGTAAGAATCATTGCCGCCACCAGTAAGAATCTGAAAGAATTAATCAATCGTGGCCATTTTCGGGAAGATCTCTTTTTTAAGCTAAATGTCATTCCCTTGATTATCCCTCCATTAAGAGAAAGACCAGAAGACATTCCTATTCTCATTGAGCACTTTCTTGATCACTTTTCTCAAGAATATGGTAAAAAGCCGAAAAAAATGAGCCCTGAAGCCATGGAAGCTTTTCTTCATTATATGTGGCCCGGGAATGTAAGTGAATTGATGAATGTCATCGAAAGGTTCGTTATTCTAGTCCCAGATGAGCTCATAACCGCCGACCATCTGACTTTGCTGGTTGAAGCCAGAGAATTAGACCATACTCTTTCCTCTCTCGAGGGGCAGTCTTTGGATGAAGCGAGACGAAAATTTGAAAGACATTATATTCACCGAGCTTTAACCAAACACAAATGGGATATTGAAAAAACAGCCCAAGAACTCAGGTTATCAGCTAAAGAATTAGAATCAATGATTCGAACCTTTAATCTAACTTTTATCGATTAATTTTTATGCCTCTTGAATCCACTGAAGCTATCATTTTAAAAAGTTCTCCTTGGGGAGAGCTGGATAAACTGGTTGTCTTTTTTTCTCGCGATAAAGGCTTGCTGCGCGGGCTGGCCAAGGGAGCCCAAAAATTCGGTAACCGTTTTGGCAGTAGCCTTGAGCCGATGTCGTATGTTAAAGTTTTTTATTACGAAAAGGAAAGACAAGATTTTGTCACTATCAGCCAATGTGATCTCATTGAATCTTTCTTTGAGCTGCAAACTAACTTTCAAAATGCTTGCCTTCTAAGCTATTGGGCTGAATTAACTGAAGAATTTTATCCGACTAGAATTAAAGAAGAGTTTCTTTTCCGCCTTCTTTTAGCTTGTCTTCGAGCTTTGAAGGCAGGAGGCGACCGAGAGATCATTACTCGGTATTTCGAAATTTGGCTTCTTCGATTAAGCGGGCTTCTGCCTGAGGCCAATCGATGCCAAAAATGCCATCGACTCCTTACAAGCCAAGCTTGGCTCTCTCCGAAGAAAGATGGCTTTTTTTGTGAAAGTTGTACTAAAGAGAAAAATGAGCCAGTCCCGGCGGAATTAGTCTCTTTTATTAAATGGACCAGGAAATATCCACCCTCCGAAAAAGCACCCCTTTCATCTGAAGCTAGCCGTCAACTGGCGCCATTTGTTCAAGCTTGGCTCATCTATCACTTAGAAAAAGAACCTAGAAGTCTTCGACTGTTAAAGGCTTGATTTTAACCTACCAAAAATGATAATAGGAAATTTCTTATTGTTTGTTTAAAGAAAGGAGAGGCCATGGCTAATTGTCATCTTTGCAGTAAGAAGATTGAGGCAACCGAAACCTATCATTTAATTTCAGTTAACCAAGTCAAGGGTGAAGGCAACTCTCGGCAAATTCTAGGCAGCCAGGAAGTTGCTTTCATCTGTGATGACTGCTTCAACGAAGGCTTGGGTAATGTTTTTCTTAGCCTTCGCCATATTCACCGGGCCGACACGCAGCTCCTTGAGAAAATGGAAGCGGTGAAAAAATCATTAAACCTAGTTGACCTATTAAAGGAGTTTGCCATTATTGGAGAACCAGTTGGGACAAGCAATCTTTATTTAGCCCGCTGTCCCTTCCATCAACAGGATTCATCTTTCTTATATGACGATAAAGAATATTATTGTTTTTGTGAAGGGTTAAAGGGCGACATATTTAGCTTCATTATGAATTATTACCGCGACATCGAACGCCAAGAAATGACCTTAAAAAAAGCGGTTGACTTTCTGATGAGTAAGATACCAGCTTGAACCCCTCTTTCAGTATTTTTTAAAAAGCTCACCCCAGGAGGTTTTAAGGATTTGGCGAGTGCGTCGGCGACCGACAAAAGGATGCCAAATCCAATCATGAAAAATGACTGAGGCTAAATAAGACCAAGGGGTAATAAAGGAACGGAGGAGAAATTTTTCTAAGGGCTTGAGAGGCCCCCAATAAATAAGCTTTTGGCCAAAGCTAGCGAAAGTATTGGCTGATTTACTAAAATGAAAATTAACTTCGGAAATATCTTCTCCGACCACTTCAATTTCCCTTGGGTCTCCACAACCAAGCCCCTCTTCATGGGCCAAACGAATAAATTTTAATTCTAACGGGTCAAAACCCATCATTTTAGCGGCAATGGCATCTATAGCGACTTGATCAGCACTAGCTAATAAATAATTTTTAATATGAGGAACCATGCACCTTGGACCTGGGCCATCACCAGCAATCGTCCCATCCATGACCGCAAAAAGCCCCCGATGAATTTCTTTTTGAATTACCAGAAGATCTACTAAAGTTTCATGAATAACGCTATGAGTCCAGTGTCTTCTTTCTTGGAGAAGACCACCAAAGGCATTTTTCATAGCTCCAGTCATGGTAGTGAAAACATGAGTTTTCATAGTCGGTAAATGGATAATATTAGAACCAATGAAGCGCTTTGGAATTTGGATGCCTTCAGGAAAAATTGAGTTAAGTACTCGGATTTTGCCTTTTGGTTCATATTTAACCCATTCTTCGTTTTCATACAAATGAATATTTCTGAGTCCATATTTCTGGATAACGGGTAAATGCTTGTTTCTTTTTTCGCCTTTTTTAGCCGAAACGACTACTGTGCGATTATGGCAAGCATAAATAAGCTCTCGGGAATAACCATCTTCCAGCAGAGTCTTGATGACCCCCTCAAGTTGCCAAGGCGTTGTCGAACAAGCTGGATAATAATAATGCCAGGAAATGTTTATTTTAAGGGCGATTTCCGGCCCTTTGGGCAAGAATTTCTGATATTGAGCTAAATGCATTACTTTTCTAATATCTTCTAAAACTGACTCAGGTGAGGTTCTAATCACCGCGACCGTCGGTTTTTCCATCTTTCACCTCAAAATATATAAATAATCAGAAAAACGGATACAATCCATAATGTTATATTGATCAGCATCGGCTTATCTTTCAAAACTAACTCCTCGGGACTCCCTCCATATCCTTTTTGATGGACAAGATAGAGATAGCGAAAAATTCCGTAAAGAACAAAAATTGAGCTATAGATAAGACTGCGAGTCCCAAATTTCTCTACTGTTTCGGGCGATATGGTATAAAGACAATAGGCAATAACTGTTGAGGCTGTAACCACTGAAATCATTTGATCAAGAAGATATGCACTGTATTCTTTAAGAACAGGTCGATGCCCTGGCGCTTTGTCCTCAAGTAAAACAAGCTCGTGACGACGTTTGCTCATCCCAATGAATAAAGCCAGAAGGGAAGTACATATTAGAAGCCAAGAAGAAATAGGAACTTTGATTACTACGCCGCCAGCGATGACACGAATGACAAAACCTGAAGCTAAAATAAAAATATCAAGAATGACGATATGTTTTAGCTTGAGTGAATAGGCAATTTGAAAAAGAAAATAGGCTGCGGTTATCATGAAAAAAGGAAAGGATAGACTCCATGCCCAAAAAAGGGCGAGGCTGCTACCAAGCAAAAATATGGTTAAGGCTAAATTAGGGGAGAGAGCACCTGAAGCTAAAGGCCGACGACTTTTGAGTGGATGATTCCGATCTTCCTTTAAATCCATAAGATCATTAAAAATATAAAGGGAACCGGAAAGGAGACAATATAGGAGAAAAGATTCAGCGACTTTCACCAGGCTTGCCAGATCAAAAAGTTTCCGAGCAAAAATCAGAGCGGCAAAAAGAAAAAAATTTTTGGACCATTGGTAGGGACGCATCGCTGAAATAATTTTGATTAGCCTCATTTTTAGTAGGCTATTATAAACCAAAACCCCCCCTTGAGACAATTTGCTCTTATTTTGTTAAAATAAAATGGAATGATTAATTTAAATTTATTTAAATCCAAGAAAAGTTATTTCCATACCCTTTCATTTACCTGGAAAAATACCTTATTTTCCTTATTACTCTTTGTTACCCCTTTTATTCTTTTATTAATTTTTCTAAATTTTAGTCTTGCTCGGATAATTAAACACCAGTCCTTCAACCAGCTAGCCACCATCGTGGAAGAAAATACTAAGATTATTAATCTGGCCTTGAATGATAGGGAAATGGACTTTCGTTCTTATCGCCAGGTAGAAATCACTTCTTTAAAAGAGCTGGATCAGCTAAGACCAACCCTGGAACAAATCATTCGCAGTAAGCCTTGGTATGATCTCTTTTTCATTTCTAACTTAGACGGCCTAATAGTTTTTTCCACTGAGCCTAGTCTCTTTAATAAATCAGTGGCCTCTAGGCCTTATTTCTTAGCTTCCCGTCAAGGCCAGTTTTACAATTCAGGGATTTTTTATTCAGATTTACTTAACCGACCAACTCTGGTTTTGTCTCAACCTCTTCATAACCGTTTGGGGGAAATTATCGGGGTTTTAGCGGTTTGCCTTAATTTGCAATATTTTTATAATCTTCTTTTTGATTTAAGAATTGGCGAGACTTCAGAGCTCTTTTTGGTTAACGAGTCTGGTCTTCTTCTTTCCCCAACTAAACTAGGCGGTCGTCCCCTTTTAGATTATGGCTTCGACAAGAAGGAGGGCAACCCCCATCTAGGGGAAAAAGGAGTGGTGATACATATCGATTACCGAGGGCAAAAAGTCCTATGCGCCTATCAAAGGATTCCCAGGACAAACATGTTTCTTGTTTCTGAAGTTGATCTTAAAGAGGCTATCCTTCCTGTCAGACGAGCTAATCGAATTATTGTTTTTATTTTTATTATTTTCTTTTTTATTTTAGCCGGAATCTCTATTTTCCATTCTCAGCGAACTACCTCTCTTATCCACAAGCTGACGGATAATCTCCGTCTCGCCTTAGACGAGGCTGAAAAGAAAAGCCAAGAACTCGATGCTCTCAACATCGAGCTGGCCAGAAAAGTCAAAGAGACTCAGTCGCTAGCTGAAGAGCTGCGATTATCGAAAGAATACATTCTTCAGCTCATCGACAGCCTCTCTCCTGGAGTAATTGGCTTAGATATCCAGGGACGGATTACCCATGTAAACCGTTCTTTCCGAGAAATATTTAATTTACCGGAGATAAGTATCGGAGAAAGCTTTTTTTATTCTATTCCCTGGTTCAACGACAAAGAACTCGAGCTAGCCTTTGAAAACACCATCTTAACAGGCAAACCTCAACAAATTGCTCGAAAAACTCTCACCAACTATCCTGAGGAATTTTTCCGTTTCTCCCTTTTCCCTATTTTTAATGGTCAAAACCAGATTCAGGGAGTTAGTCTCTTAGTGGAAAATATTACTGAAAAAGAAAAATTGCAACAGAAACTGGCCGAATATGAAAAACTCTCAGCCCTAAGCCAATTGGCCTTAGGAGCAGCTCATGAAATCAATAATCCTCTTCAAGGAATTTCCTCTTACCTAGAAATGCTGGCTGAAAGGACTGAGGACGAAAAAGAAAAAGAAGAAATAAATTTAGTTCTTGAAAATGTCACCCGAATATCTGAAACCATTCGTGGTCTTCTTAACTTTGCCCGCCCCTCCCCTCCCCAATTTACTAAAATCAATCTAAATCTTTTGATTGAAGAAACTTTGTCTTTCCTCAGCCATCAACCTATTTTTCGAAAGGTCAAAATAACTAAAACTCTTGCTCCCTCTCTACCTTTAATTACGGCTGATTTAAATCAAATCAGGCAAGTTCTAACTAACATTTTCATCAATGCGGCTCAAGCCATGCCTGATGGCGGCGAGTTGAAAGTAGTAACATCAAAAATCAAATTCAGAGATTATGTCCAAATAGAAATTGCCGACACTGGCTGCGGCATACCGCCTGAAAATTTAAATAAGATTTTTGATCCCTTTTTTACGACAAAAAAGAGTCAAGGCACTGGATTGGGCTTAAGTATAAGCCTTAGCTATATAAGAAATCACGGCGGTGAAATAAGCGTCCAGAGCACCGTCGGCCAAGGCACAACCTTTTCAATTATTCTGCCGATTAGACAAGCGGGGAGAGGAACTTTTCAAGAGGGAGAAATTATTTCATGAATAGAGCTACTATTCTAATCGTCGATGATGAAATTCTTACTTTGAATAATTTAAAAAAAATGTTAGAAAAGGAGGGCTATGAGATTCTTGTAGCTGATACTGGAGAAACTGCCCTAGAAATATTTGAAAAATTTAAGCCTCAATTAATTCTACTTGATCTAATGCTGCCCGGTATTTCGGGGATTGAAGTTTTAAAAAAAGTCAAGGAAAGTGGCAGCGAAAGCCTGGTAATCATGATGACGGCCTATGAAATTCTTGAAAGAGCTGTTGAGGCCATGAAGCTCGGAGCCTATGATTATCTGCTGAAACCTTTCAAATTGAACGATCTTCGAAATACAATCAACCGAGCTTTAGAAACTTTAAAATTGAGAATTCGAGTTTTAGATCATCTCGAGTCTGAAAAAGGACGATATTATTTTGGCCGGATAGTAGCCGAAAGTCAGAAAATGAAGGAAGTGGTGGCTTTGGCCAAAAGAATTGCTTCAGCTGATAAAACTACAGTCCTTCTTCTTGGAGAAAGTGGCACCGGTAAAGAGCTTCTAGCTAAGGC
>JAOAFQ010000041.1 GCA_026416195.1 Candidatus Aminicenantota bacterium
TGCTGGTACTCACCCCATTCAATCAGAACGCCTTTTTCATGCTTTAAGAGGCCATGGGGCAGTGGCTCGTTTAGTAATGCTTCCCTACGAAAGTCATGGTTATTCAGCAAGAGAGTCAATATATCATGTCTTAGCTGAAATGTTTGAGTGGTTTGATAAATTTGTAAAGAATAAGAAATAATCTAACTGGAGCTGTTTGAAACAAATTAACTTAGGCTAATTTAAAAAGGGGGCTAAGTTTGGAGCTTAAAGTCATATTCTAATTTTCAGGTTAAAATTTAAAAAAATATACTAAATTAACCACCTTTGATTTATTTGATTTGGGATAAAGAAAAAATTAAATTATGATAAAATAAGATAAAATTAGTTTGTTAATAGAAAAAAGGGGAGTTTAATTCATGAAAAACTTTAAGTTTAGGCGACTGACCTCTCTTCTTTTTTTGGAGGTAACCTTTTTTTTCTTTTTTAATTTATTTCATCTCAATCTCCATAGCTTTCCCGTCAACACTCAAACCAGTGGAAGAATTGGCGAAGTCGTTTTAAAAAAGATTGAGCCGTTTGTTTATTTTTCATTAAAAAAGAAAGGTTCATTCGATATCATAGATACTATAATCAATCAATTGATTGAATCAGCTAGAAGTCAAAATGTTTATCCTGCCGGTCCGCTATTAACCCTTTTTCATGGAGATTTGACCTCAATCGATCCTGAGAATATGGAATGGGAAGTAGGCTTTCCTGTAACTCCTCAAGCTTTGATTCAAGCTCCACTCGAGAGAAAAGTCTGGGAGTTTTCCCTTGTTGTCTCTTGTGTTCATATTGGGCCTTTCGAGAAGATCGGAGAGACCATTCAAAAAATGCTTGAATGGATGGAAGTCAATGGCTATGTTCAAGTAGGACCTTTGGTAGAAAGGTCAATCGAAGCTGAACCAAGCAAATTTCGGCCTGAAAATCTTTATGTTGAGCTGTGGATTCCATGCAAGAAAAAAACTGAATGAGCCCTTAAAATAAACACCTCTTTAAAAAATTTCATGTTCTTTGAAAAATGCAACAGGTGAAATAATTTAGGTGGAAGCATAAATAAATTCATTTTTTATTTCTCTATCTTTCTATTGGACCGGAGCAAGCTTTAACACAAAGTCCGCAAATATGTTGACTTACTAATCCTTTTTTCCGAAATTCATCTAGCTTCTCAAAACAAGCTAAATGATTAAAATTGGCCGGAGTTTCATGAATAGCCCCACTAGGACAAACAGATAAGCAACGAAAACATTGACCGCAGTCGCTGTCTAGAGGAGAGTCAGGAGGCAATGGGAAATTAGTTAGGATTGTAACTAATCTAAACCTTGAACCAAGGTGGGGGTTGACCAAAAGGTTGTTGCGACCAATCCAACCAAGTCCAGCCAGTTGGCCTATTTTCTTATGAGATAAATGGGCTTTTTGATTCTTCCAATCAATTATTTGGGATGCAGGGATAGGGAGGGCCTGATAGCCTTCTTTTTCGATAAAAGAGGCTAATCGAAGGGCTAGGCGGTCGAGCTCATTATTCAGCTGCCGATAATGATGGAAATAAAGTTGGGTTGGATGGTCATAAATATCTTCAAGAACTGAAGATAAAACTCTTTTAGCTACGACTATAGCCAAGGGAAACAATGATTTAATGGATTCGTTCAAATTAAAGTCTTTTCTTGCTTCTCTAATATCAGCAATGCCGAAAAGATCAATATCCCATGATTGGAGAAAATTAAATATCCTTTCTTTATTGAGCTTTTCTATCTCCTTTTTTTTGGTAAGCATTTAAACCCCTTACTTAAGTAAGCTATATTTAAATAAGACATTGACCTATTAATCGCAATCAGCTATAAAGTTTAATTCATAATCCAAATTCTATTATAATTTATTTGGCGAAAAAGGAGAAAAAAATGGAAAGAACCTTGGCTATAATTAAGCCAGATGCCGTAAAAAAAAGAATAATTGGCAAAATAATTCAGCGAATCGAGGAGGAAGGATTTAAAATCGTTGAAATGAAACTTATGCATTTAACAAAGCAACAAGCTGAAGGCTTTTACATTGTTCATAAAAACAAGCCTTTCTATCAAAGTTTAACTGATTTCATGTCTTCAGGAGATATTGTAGTCATGGTTTTGGAAAGAGAAAATGCTATCGCTCATTGGCGGGAAGTAATGGGATCAACTGACCCAGCTCTGGCAAAGCCTGGGACAATTCGTCATACTTATGGATTCTCAATTGAAAGAAATGCGGTTCATGGATCTGACAGCCCAGAAACAGCTGAATGGGAAATAAATTATTTTTTCTCTAAATCAGCCTGACCTATTGATTCGAATAGATAAGCTATGTATTTTTTAAATAGGCGATTGATTCAACTTAATAAAAAATAGGCTTGTTATTAAAAAAGTTGATAGCATTGAATCTAGAAAGAAAACAATTTCCATAAGAACATGCGGTCATTTTTAGTTAACTATTTTTAATTAACTAACGAAAATAAGGCTAGATAAATTTATTTTAATGAATATTGAATTATCCAAATATTTTAATTTTGATTTTTTTATTTCGTTAATACTTAGAAAACAATTAGAAAATCTATTTAAAATTTTAAAATATTTAACTCAATATTTAGAGCCTTTTTTTAAAATACTCAATATATAGTTAATTTTATAGTTTTAATTTAACTCAACATAACATAATCGTTTTTTCATTTCGATAATCTAAAAAATAAGACTTGACAAACTGTTATATTTTTTTTTAATTTTATTTTTGCGCCTTGGATGAGAATAAGAAGGGTCCAATAATTCATTGCTGTGGGGATTTCTTCTTTTCATTCGTCCAGGCAAATTAAATCTTAAGGAGGTTAAAATGTTTAAGAAAGTTTTAACTGCCAGCTTAACCCTTATCCTTTTTGTTGCCTTCCTGGCAGCGCCTGGATTGAATAGCGCTGAAAAGAGGGTCTCCAAGTTTGATCCTATCAGTTTCCTCAAAAAACCTTTTGCTTTTGTTTCTACATTCCTCCCAATATTTGGAATTTCCTTCGATACCAACTCAACTAAAACAAATCCCGAAACCTCCACCGGAAAAGTCAAACCAACCGCTGATGCTTCTGGTGCCAGGCCAAGTGGAGGAGATTAAGGCAATTAAAAGGCTAATTACTATTTAATGAAAATTCACCCTTTCAATTACCTAAAAGGGTGATTTAATTAATTAAAGCTTAAAAATAAAATTAAAATGTGAAAAATAAAATAATACCCTTCCTTGTATTTTTTTTATATTTTCAAGTTTATTCGATGGATATTGCTATTTCTAAAGTTGATAATCTTATTAAATTAGGACAATATGATATTGCATTTAACATTATATTAAACCAACTTTCTTCTATATCTTTAGAAGCAAAACCTTATTTGCTTTTAAAATTAAGCTTGCTAAACTGGATTAAAGGAGATCTTTCTGAGTATTATAAAAATGCCTCTCTTGCTCTTGATTTATCAAAAAAATTATCATATACATATTTAACAATCTTAGCAGAAAATTATATCAAAATTTTTAATTTATATGAAAAAGCAAAATCTTTAAGAGCAAAGGGATTATATCAAGATTCTATATCTCTATTTAAACAAGCAATAAATCTCTCTCAGTCAATAAATAGTCCGCATCATGAACTTAAATGTAGACGTCTGCTTTCAATCTCGTATTGGTCATTAAATGATTATCATAATTTTTTTAATGAAAACATTAGAGCCCTTGAAATTGCTAGACAATTAAATCACTCAAAAGAACAATGTAGATGTTTGAATAATTTAGGTTTGGCTTATTGGAAGTTTGATAACTATAATGAGGCCCTAAACCATTTTTTTGAAGCTTTAAAGATAGCCAGATCTATAAATAGCATTCCTGATGAATCTGATATTATATCGAACATCGCAGTAGTATATAGAGACATAGGGAATTTTGATAAAGCGATTGAGTTTATTAATACATCAATTCAGTTAGATGAGAAAACTTTAAATTATAATGGCATTTTTATAAATAAATTAAACTTAGGATACACCTTCAGGCAGCTTTTTTTATTGACTCGAAACTTCTCTTATATAAATAATGCGATTGGCATTTATAAAGAATTATTACAAAATAATATCTCAATTGATTTAAAAGTAAAAGTTTTAAATAATATTGCATCCGCTTATAACGACATATCAGAATTTCACACATATATATATTTTCTTAATCAAGCTTTAGAACTAGCTAATTTAATTAAAAGTATTGAGGATAAAAGCTTAATTTTTATTAATCTAGGGATAGTATATTTTAATCTTGGAAATTATGAAAAAGCAATTGAATCTTACAAAATGTCTTTAGAACTTGCCTCTAAATTAAGAAA
>JAOAFQ010000069.1 GCA_026416195.1 Candidatus Aminicenantota bacterium
CCGAATAAAATTTTTTACTTGCAGGAGGTTAACCTTTTCACAAGATTCAAAGATAAAAATCCTGGAAGTCCGGTAGAAACAGGCGCCACATTTGGATGGTTTTCTTAGCGACCAGGTCTGGTCAAAAGCTATCCCCTTCAGCAACTTCCTGATGGTTGAACCAAACCCGGGCTGCGAGCTATCGGAGAAGACTGAATTACAAGTCCTTTATGATGAAACCAATCTCTATATAGGAATATACTGTTATGACAAAGAGCCGGAAAAAATAGCCGCCAACTCGTTGGCTCACGATCAGACTGGAAAAGCCACTGGAGAAAATAATACTTTGCTTAGTTTTGATGTAAATTATGCCAGCTCCCGCTTCGCTAGTGATAAAAATATCTGACTAGCCGGTTGGGCGGTGTATAATTGGAACAACAAGGAAGGTCGCCAGTATGGCTTCAGACTAAGGGCCAACTATCCTAACGATTTAGTCCGGATAGAATCCACCTATGCTTACTACGGGGAGGCTCTTGACCCTGGCTTGGGTTATATGATGCGGCAGGGTATTCAAACCTTCTATCTCCAGCTTTCCTATAACCCACGACCTAGCCAAGGCTGGTTGGATAGAGTCATCCAGCAGTTCTCCTTTGAAGCAAGGGGAGATTTTTACTGGAAACTTGATGGAACCCTGGAGACCAGCCGTTTAACTTTTGAGCCCTTTAGCTTTCGAACAGAAACGGGCGAAAGCTTTAATGCCTCGCTCGTTGTCAACCATGATGTTCTGCCCTATGACTTTGAAGTAGCTGAGGAAGTCCTTTTACCGGCGGGGCCATATGATTTTACCAACCTGCGCCTGAGCTTTAACAAAGCCACGTATCGGCCGCTATCCCTCGACCTAAGTTATACCGTAGGTGGTTTTTATTCAGGCCACTACGGCGATTTCAACGCGGGATTGACATATCACTTTCGTGGCAATCTCGACTTATCATTTAACACCAATCTGGTCAGGGGTAGTCTACCCCAGGGAAAAATTAATAAGATTGACTAAATAAAAATGTGAGCTATTATTAAATTAGACGGGAAAAAGGAGGAAATGATGCCTGGTTG
Organism: Candidatus Aminicenantota bacterium; assembly: GCA_026416195.1. Taxonomy (GTDB): domain Bacteria; phylum Acidobacteriota; class Aminicenantia; order Aminicenantales; family CALLJL01; genus CALLJL01. The sequence continues at coordinate 1,090 of JAOAFQ010000069.1, forward strand.
GTGCTCGCCTTTGGGGTTGGGTGCTTTGATTGCAGCTGTGGGCTTTCTTCTGGCAGGCTTGGGCGCCTTTTTCTGGGGCCTAAAGTTTATTTGTCGGAAAAAAGAATAGCCCTGGCTTTTTAATTTAAATTTCAAGGGTTGATTAAAAAAGAGGTGGTGCGTTTTTATTTATTTTTTAGGACATGCCCGAACCCAAAATAATTGAACTTTCTCCTTCTTTCTGAAAATTGCGTTTTGTTTTCCTTAATCAAGCTTCATTCCTGGTTTTGATCTGGAAAATTAAGGATTCTGAAAATTGATTAATTTTCAGCCAAAACCATTACTCATCAAAAGAGATTATTTGACGATTTTAACTCTTGAACTTTGGCCAGTTGTTTTCAAGCTCGCTTCATCAGAAGTACCTCCGATAATTATTTCATAAATACCAGGATCAACGGTCCAGTTACGAGCTTTTTCATTCCAGTAAGCGAAATCGCGGTAAGCTAAAACAAAAGTTAGTTGCTCTTGTTCTCCCGGCTCAAGTAGTCTCGTCTTGGCAAAGCCTTTAAGCTCCTTAAGAGGCCGCTTCCCCTTGGAAGCAATCGGCTTAACATAAAGCTGGGCTACTTCTTTACCTGCCACATTTCCTGTATTCTCGACATCGATAGAAACGACCACAAGTTCATCGGGCCGAGAAAAATTTATCTCGGTTTTATTTAATCTCATATTCCGATAGGAAAATGTGGTATATGACAAGCCATAACCAAAAGGATATCTCACTGCTTCCGGATGTTGATCATAATAGCGATAGCCAATAAAAATATCTTCTTTATAAACAATACTTGGCTGGTCGAATTTGGGCATGTTTCCATAGGTTGGCGCTAAAGAATAGGATTTTGGCCAGGTATCAACGAGTTTGCCTGAAGGATTTACCGTTCCCTTGAGCATATCGGCCACCGCGAGAGCCCCATAGGTGCCAGGAAGACCAACATAGACGATAGCATCAACATAATCATCCCAATCCACAACGATTGGGTAAGCAACATTAAGTAGGACAACGACTTTTTTCCTTTCTCTATGAAACGCTTCTGAAATTTTCTGAATCATATCTTTTTCTTTTTCAGTTAAGTCCATTGAGGTATTATCCATTCCCTCCTGGCCAGGCCGACTGATTAAAATGAGAGCAGCCTCCGAATTTTGTGCGGCGTAAACCGCGTCAGCCTCGCTTAATCCTTCCTGGAAATAAGAATGAACCGCATTTTTTTGCAAAACCGAAAATCCGGCCTGTTCAAGGGCAGAAGCCAGAGAAACAATATCATTGGGATCAACATTGACTTTGGCGCTTCCGCCGCCCTCGTAGATTATTCCCTTGGCTGGCGAAGAGACAATGGTTTTCAATTCAGGCACTGCCGACGAACCGATTAGGGCCACTCGGGAAATATTTTTTAAGGGAAGTGTTTCATCAGCATTTTTAAGAAGAACAATCCCTTCAGCTTCACTCTGCGTCGCTAAAATTTTGTGGGCCGCTTTTAACTCTTCATTCAATTGCTTTTTAGCCACAAAAGCTGATTTATCATAAATCTGATTTTTAAATGTCTTGGTGCGGATAATAATTTTTAAAATATCAGTGACGGCCTGATTAAGATTTTCTTCAGAAATGACTTTATTTTTAATGGCTTCAATTAGGCTTTCCCAGCCTGTTCGGCCTGGCATATTCAGATCAAAGCCGCGGGCGTAGGCAATCGGATTATGATAGCCTCCCCAGTCAGACATAACAAGGCCAGAAAAGCCAAATTCTCGAAGGGCCTCAAGCAAATACTTATTCTCAGCGCACCATTCGCCATTAACTTTATTATAGGCTGTCATCACCGCCCAGGGTGATGCTTCTTTAATAGCCAGCTCCCAAGGGCGAAGATAAATCTCCCGAAGAGCTCGTTCAGAAATAACTTCATCGATATTAGCTCGATTGTTTTCAAAATTATTGGCGGCATAATGCTTCATCGTGGCGCCGATGCCTTGATTTTCTAAGCCCCGAATATAGGCCGCTGCCATTTTCCCTGTTAAATAAGGGTCTTCAGAATAATACTCAAAGACGCGGCCACCAAGAGGATCACGGTGAATGTTCATTCCTGGCGAAAGCATAATATCAACGCCAAAATAACAGGCTTCGCGGCCAACGGCAGTCCCAATTTGCTCCAATAATTCAGTGTTCCAGGTCGAAGCCAGAGTCAGGGGATTTGGCCAGCAAGTAGCATAACGGTCATTGAGCCTGACCCCAGCTGGTCCATCAGCTAATTCCAGACTTACTATCCCAAGGCGAGGGATTGGATAAGTATTGCCAGCCGCTCCTATAGGTGAATTGCCAGCTCCCCAGACCAGTCGAACCTTTTCTTCCAAGGTCATTTCATTAACTAATTTCGATACAATTTCTTGGATATTACTTCCTGGTTTTAAAACATCAGTGAGCATCACCAGGTCAGGATTTACCCGAAACGGAAAAGTGGCGATAAAACTATCTGGGGAACCATCATCTTTAACAGCAATGGCCTTAATCACATTAACTCTATCTTTAACCAGCTTTATTGGCTCTTTATATTTCAGGCTATTTCTATTGGGCTCTGACCCATCCAAGGTATAAAAAATTGTTGCCTGGGGCGTTGAACATGAAAGGGTAATGGTTTCAGGCAATTCGCGCCATTCGCCCGCCCCAGGCCAGGCTTCAGGCGGAGCCACTCGAATAAAAAATTGAGCCTCAACGACCTCGCTTGGCTCAAAGCCTTCCTTCATTGCCACCGCTTTAATTACAGAGGTAAAGGAAATTAAAAGCCGACGCCTAAATTGACGTCGAGACGAAGAAGTAAGCGGGTTAGTTCCATCGGTGGTGTAAAAAATAGTCGCCTCGGGGGTGGAACAGCTTAAAATGAGATCTACAGGTTTATCGAAACTCCCAGGTAATGGCTTGAATTCAGGCGGGGCAACTTTTTCGCTCGCCCTACCTGGAGATTTTACCTGACTATTCGCCTCAATTGATGAGGTTTTCCAGCTATCAGTGGCCAATAAAATGCTTCGAGCGAAAAAAACCAGAAATAAAATCAAGAAAAGAATATAAAATTCAGTTTTTGCCCTACTTCCCCTTATGCTCATTCTTAACTCTCCTTTCATTGATTATTAACAAATTCTTAGATAACTTAGCAATTGAAAATAAATTTATTTTCCTTTGTAATTCGAGACTTTGTAATTAGAGGGTAAATCAAAATTTTCGTGTAAATAAAATTATCCTAAGTAATGATCACTTCACCTAGAGTCAGAAAGGCTTATTTTTTATTCTTTTCGCTAAAACGCTTATTAATGTCATCTTTAACTTCAGCTGCCAGTTTAGTCCGACAAGCTTTATCCTCTTCAATGTTCCCCACTGAAACGGCTTGGTGAAGGACAATTTCGCGGCGCTCGCAATTAAATTCAATAGAAGTAAGAAGCTCACCCTTAGGTAAAAGCGATTGGACAGCCGCCCCTTTTCGGTCTTCAGCATGGCTTCTAATTCGGTAAGGGTTAGCTGGCCCTTGTGGTCCAAAAACTCTATTGGGGGCAACGCAATGGGCATAAATTATTTGATTGCGAGCCGTATCAATGACTGGATCAGAAATAAAACCTGGTCTTCTAGCCATATAAGTTGCGAGAAGCATCAGGCAGGTTGAGGGTAGGTCGCCTTCACACGCCCCAACAAGTCCATCATTATTGAGCTGGAAAAAGCCAACCGATCGGCTTTTTGATAAACATCATTGATCTCGGCTGAATTAACTTTTTTCACATCTATCCCGAAAACTTCCTTGATTATCTTAGGATCCCCCAATAGCCTTCACTATCAGTGACATCAATGATCCGAGATGAGGCCAGTTTCTTGAGCCACTCAAAGGAGCGCAAGGTTTCGATGACATCCTCGAACCGAGAAGAAGCAACGCCAGCGACTTTCATCCCCTCGCGGCGAGCTCGGGCATATTCAATAAGAAATTCGCCGGTTCCAGCATAAAGGTCGTCGATGAGAATAACTGGTTTGCCTGACTCAATAATTTTTCGAACGGCTCCTGTCCAAACTGTCTCTTATACACATCT
>JAOAFQ010000133.1 GCA_026416195.1 Candidatus Aminicenantota bacterium
CCGCCTCGGCCTCCATCCGGACCACCTCGAGGTACACCCCATTCCCGGCGAAAGCTTATACAACCATTGCCGCCACGGCCAGCTTGGACCAAAATCTTAACCTGATCAACGAACATAAAAAATGAATCTAACCCATCTAAATTTTTTATGATAAATTAGACCGCCAACCAATTATCAATAATGTTGGAGCTGTTCAGAGCAAAAAAGAAAATTTCTAAACGGGCAGGACAGAAACAAATTTCCCCCTAGTTCCCTTATCTTCAAAATAGACTCGACCGGCCACCAGAGCATATAGCGTATCATCACGGCCGCGGCCAACATTTAAACCGGGCTTAAAAGGGGTGCCTCGCTGACGGATTAAAATACAGCCAGCTTTAACCAACTGGCCAGCGAAACGTTTTACTCCCAGTCTTTTGCCGCGGCTGTCACGTCCATTTCGAGCACTGCCGCCTGATTTTTTATGGGCCATGGCTCAGACCTCTCTTCTTTTAAGACTCACCAGTTTTTTTCTTTCGCCCTCTAACCTTTTTTTCAGCTTCTTCAGTTTCAATCTCAATGGCCTTGTCTTCTCTTTCCAAAACTTCAGTCATCTCCTTCTTTTGAAGTTCATCTATTGGTTTAGTTTCGAAAGTCTCTTTTTCTTTTAATTCAACATCAGGAATTATTTCCAAAATTTTAACCCGGCTTTGGATTTGACGATGACCTCTTTTCTTCTTATATTGTTTTCGTCTCTTTTTCTTAAAAACAATAATTTTATCATCCTTAAATTCCTCAAGAAGTTGAGCCCTAACCAATGCTTTAGGTAAATAGGGCTGACCAAGCCAGGTTTTATGGCCATCATCAATCAAAAGGACTTCTTTAAACTCGACAAGGGAACCTCCGCCAACAGATATTCTTTCAACTTCAAGAGTATCACCGACGGAAACTCGATATTGCTTTCCACCACTTTTAATAACCGCAAACATAGCCTTCATCCTTTCCTAAAAGGGAAATTAAATCTAACATAGCTTTACCTTACTGTCAAATCCCGGTAGTTTGACCTGAAATTTATTCTCGATTGAAAATAATAAAAAAGCGATTAAACTTTGACCTTAATCCCATCTCAGCTAAAAATTACTTGATTCTTTGGAAAAAAACTCCTTTCTTTTTTTCGACTATATTTTTTGTATAATAATTTATCGGGCGGTTAGCTCAGTGGTAGAGTATCGGTCTTACAAACCGGGGGTCACTGGTTCGATCCCAGTACCGCCCACCACTCTATTGACCTAAAAATCAATGCCGGAAAAAGAGAGTTGAGACAACCCACTCAACTTGACCAAGGCCAATTTCTAATCCGCTTTGCTTCTTCTCTTATCGATTGTCCGGTTGATAAAATTGAAGAAATAATAAGCCAATCCCTTGAAAATCTAGCCCTTTGGGCTCAGGCTGACCGAGCTTCCCTGATAATAGAAAAAAGTGGGGGACAAATTGCCTCAATGATAGCCGAATGGGGCTCGAAAGGAAGACCAAGCCTCAAAGAAAAATTAAAGAGTTTCGATCCTAAAGTTTTCCATTATTGGTATAAAATCCTTCTCGAAAAAGGAGAAATTATCAAAACTTCCTCTTGGAGACGATTGCCTCTTGGAGCCAAAGCAGAAAGACAATTTCTAGAGACCGCAGGTATTCAAAGCCTTCTTTTAGTCCCTATCTGTCAGGAACAAAGAATAATTGGTGCCTTAGGAGTCTCAAGTCAACAGGAAAAAGTCTGGCCTAAAAAAACAATTAATTTTCTTCGGCAAGCCTCAGATATTATCGCCCGAGCTTTCAAGCGCCGACAACGGGGCCAGACAATGGCCACTTTGATTCGGATCGGCGAAGCTGCCGCCACTACTGGCAATCTCGAGTCCCTTCTTTCCTTTATTCACCATTCAATTAGTCAACTCATTCCAGCCAATAATTTTTATTTAGCTCTTTATGAAGCCAAGAAAAAACTTATCTATTTTCCTTATTTTATTGATGAAAAGGACCAAAAACCGCAACCAAGAGTTTTGGGCCGAGGTATAACTGAATATGTTTTAAGAACTGGCCAACCTTTGTTAGCCACAAATAAAGAGATTGAACAATTAGCAGCCGCCGGGGAGATTGAGATCATCGGGACCATTCCTTTTGTCTGGCTGGGAGTGCCGCTAAAGGTAGATGGCCAAACTATTGGAGTACTCGCTTTGCAAAGCTATGATCAAAAGGTCACTTACACTAAAGAAGATGAAGCCCTCCTTCGACTAATCTCGGAAAATATCGCTCTGGTAATTAACCGAAAAAGAAATGAAGCTGAGCTAGCAGCCAAGGAATACTTTTTGCGCAATATTTTTATGAGCATCCAAGACGGCCTCTGCGTCCTTGACAACGAATTTAATATTCTAAGCGTTAATCAAGCCATGGAAAAATGGTCCAGTCAAGCCTTGCCCCTAGAAGGCAAAAAATGCTACCAGGCCTATCATAACCGCTCTGAGCCTTGTGAAATTTGTCCAACTAGGCAGGTCTTGGCTACCGGACGTCCCTACATGGAAATTGTACCTTTAAAACAAGAGGAAAAGATAACTGGCTGGCTTGAAGTTCATGCTTTCCCCCTTATTGATAGCCAAAGTGGGTTGATCACTGGCGTAATAGAATATGTTCGAGATATTACAGCCCGAAAAGAAGCTGAGGAACAGCTGAGAGAAAGCCTACGGGAGAAAGACATTCTTTTAAGGGAACTTCATCATCGGGTAAAAAACAACATGCAAGTCATTTCCTCCTTGTTAAATTTACAGGCTAACCATATATCGGACCCTATAGCTAAAGAAATGTTTCGAGAAACCCAACGTCGGATTCGCTCCATGGCTTTAGTCCACGAACAACTCTATCAATCGGCTAATTTATCCCAAATAAACTTTTCATCTTATCTTACTCATCTTTCAAGTCACCTCTTTCAATCTTGTGGGGTTAGTACTCATCAGGTCCAACTTCATTTGCAAACTGAAGAACTTTTTCTGGAGGTCAATATCGCCATTCCCCTTGGCATGATTTTCAATGAGCTGTTAACAAATTCTTTGAAACATGCCTTTCCTGGAGAAAGAAAAGGCGAAATCAAGGTTATTCTTCGCCGTCTTGATCACCATCGGGGACTGCTCGAAGTGGCTGATAATGGCGTTGGCTTACCTGAGGGTTTTAAATTAGAAGAAAGCGAAAGCCTGGGTTTGCAAATTGTCCACACTCTTTCCAATCAAATTCGGGCCGAAATCCAAATCGATCAAAGTAACGGCACGGCCTTTAGAATTATCTTTCCTTGCCCAAGCGATTCTTCCTCTTTTTAGTGGCTTGATAAAATAAACTTTTTGACTTTTTTCTTCTTAATAAGACTATAATAAAGGACCAAAGATTTTGATGATGAAACCTAATATTCGCTTGCTTATTGTGGAAGACGAAACTCTTGTGGCTCGTGATTTGCAACTTATGGTCGAAAGAGCTGGTTATGAGGTCTGTGGAATAGCTACGACGGCTCAGGAGGCTTTGAACTTAGCCTTTACCCTCAAACCTGACTTAGCCCTTGTTGATATCGTTATCAAGGGTTCAATCGATGGAATTGAAATTGCTCAAAAAATCTGGCAGGAAATGGAAATTCCGGTAATTTACGTCACGGCTTATGCCGATGAATCTACCTTAAACCGAGCTAGAGAAACGACCCCTTTTGGTTACCTTCTCAAACCTTTTGATGAACGAGAATTGCATATTAATATTGAGATGGCCCTTTTTAAAAGCCAACTCGAGCTAAAGCTTAAAGAAAGGGAGAATTTCTTAGCCACTATTTTGAAAACCATTAAAGAGGCAGTCATTACCACCAATAAAGATAATTTAATCACCTATTTTAACCCCTCGGCCGAAAAACTGACTGGATGGCGGGCAGCCGAAGCTTTAGCTCAACCCGTCGATAAGATAATCAATTTAATTGATTCATCTAATTATCAAGAAGCACCTCTTTTTTCTTCAGGATGGCTTTTCCTTAAAACGAAAAAAGGTGAATTAATTCCGGTTGAATATAACTCTTCCCCTCTCAAGCCTAAGCCATCCTTTACCGAGGGTGAAGTTATTGTTATTCATGATATAAATGAAAGATATCGCTCGCAACAAGAACTTTTCCAAAGCTGGCAAAAATTGCAGCAGGCCTTTGAAGGAACAATCCAAGCTTTGGCCCTAACTATAGAAATTCGCGATCCTTATACCGCCGGCCACCAAAGGCGAGTCAGCGAACTCGCAACCGCTATAGCCAAAGAATTGAGCTGGCCAGCCGAACAAATTAAAGCTATAAGTATTGCAGGCGATATCCATGATATTGGGAAAATCTCGATTCCGGCCGAAATTCTGAGTAAGCCAGCCAAACTGAGTGAAGTTGAATACAGCCTCATTAAAACTCATCCCCAAGTGGGCTATGAAATTTTGAAAAATGTTGATTTTCCATGGCCCATCGCTCAGATTGTCTTGCAACATCACGAAAGATTAGATGGTTCAGGTTATCCCGCTGGCCTTAGTGGTGATAGCATCCTCCCTGAGGCGAAAATTTTGGCTGTGGCTGACACCGTGGAAGCTATGGCCTCTCACCGACCTTATCGCCCTGCCTTAGGGATCGACCGAGCTTTAGCTGAAATTTTAAAATATAAAGGCATTCTTTACGATGCTGAAGCGGTCGATGTCTGTCTAAGTCTCTTCCGTCGTCAGCTTTTTAAGTGGTCTTAATAAAAAAAGCGCCCCCGACGGGATTTGAACCCGTGTTGCCGCCTTGAAAGGGCGATGTCCTAGACCTGACTAGACGACAGGGGCATGTAAAAATCTGAGCCGTGCTGGACTCGAACCAGCGACACCCGGCTTAAAAGGCCGGTGCTCTCCCTCTGAGCTAACGGCCCATCAAAGACCTGTATATTTTAGCCTAATAAGGGAAACAGTCAAGTTCAGCTAATTGTTTCAACTTTTACAATAACCCAGCGGCCCCGATAATTCATGTGGGTCGCCTCATCTTTAAGTTCATAACGTCGAAGATAGAAACGGTAATTCTTAGCCTCTCCATTCCGATCAGTAATTTTAACATCTACTTCCTTCGAATGAACTGTCCCGGTTAAATCGCGAACATTAGCCAGCTGAGTCATCCCTAAGGAAAAGAGGGTTAACTCTTCCTCTTTGGCTGCGGCAGCTTTAGCTTCGTTATAATTCTTTTGCAATTCTTTATGCAAGTTATATTCATAATCATACTTAGCTTGGGCTTCCTCTACTTTTTTCTTGGCTGCAGCTCTGGCGCCGGCTGTTCGGGCAGCTTCAAGCTCGCTTTGGGCGGCATCAAGAGCATCCTTGGCATCCATCGTCGGACCAATGTGATCTTCCACTTTCTTTTTAAAATCAAGTTCTTTCTTATTTAATTCAGGCAAAGTAGCTGGTTCAACTCTTTCCGGAGTGATTGAAATAATCTGCCAACTCGCCACTTCTAATTCGACAGGTTCTAGAGCCATCGTCGAAAGAGTGGTTACATCCCTTAATTGAAGGGCATTAAAGTATCTTTTTAAAAGAGCCTCTTCGGGTTTCGACGCACAGCTCGCCAAAGCTAAAATAATGAAGGCCACACTAATAACCATGAGCCCCTTCCTGGTCATTTTTCCTCCTTCCAGTTAAAAATATTTCGTTTAGATTTTACTTTTTTTTCAATAAAAAAAGCAAGCCAGAAAATTCGCTCCTCTTCAAAGGGAGGGGCCATTATTTGTAGACCTAAGGGTAAACCTTTTTCAGTCAAGGCCATTGGCAAAGAAATAGCAGGCAGCCCGGCCAGATTGGCGGCAACTGTAAAATAATCAGAAAGATACATTGAAATTGGCTCCACTTTGGCCCCCAAATAAAAAGGAGGTTCAGGAGTTGTTGGGGTGAGAATAACGTCAACGGAGGCAAAAGTTTTGCGGAACTCCTCCTTGATTAAATAACGAACATGCCTTGCCCGACCATAATAAGCTTCATAATAGCCGGCGCTCAGAGCAAAAGTCCCAAGGAGAATCCTTCTTTTTACTTCAGGCCCAAAGCCAACGGTACGAGTTAAGGCATAGAGACTTTTAAGATTATGTTCTCCAGGATAACGAAAACCATAACGAATGCCGTCATAACGGGCTAGATTAGAGCTGGCTTCAGAGGGAGCAATGAGGTAATAGCAAGGAAGCGCATAATCCCAAAGTTTTAAATCGAGAGCTTCGCAAGCAAAGCCTTCTCTTTCCAAAAAATTCAATAGGTTGAAATAGGCAGATTTTATTTCCGGGGTAACTTCTTTAATCTTCTCTTCCGGTAAATAACCTATTTTGAAAACCTTCTTTTCCCCTTTTAAGGCCAGCCTATATGACGGAACAGGAACTGAGGCCGAGGTAGAATCGTGGGGGTCATAGCCAGCTATAACTTCCATCATTAGGGCAGCGTCCTCAACTGTTCTGGTTAAAGGCCCAATTTGGTCCAGAGAAGAAGCAAAAGCCACTAAGCCGTAACGAGAAACTCGGCCATAGGTTGGTTTAAGCCCCACTAGGTTACAAAAGGCAGCGGGCTGACGAATTGATCCGCCTGTATCTGAGCCCAAAGAAGCGACAGCTTCTCCACTAGCCACCGCAGCCGCTGAGCCACCGCTTGAACCCCCTGGGACTCGGTTTATATCATAAGGATTGCGGGTCGGGAAAAAAGCTGAATTTTCCGTTGAAGAACCCATCGCAAATTCATCCAGATTTGTTTTGCCAATAATAAGGGCATCTTCAGCCAAAAGACGATTAACTACGGTCGCATTGTAAGGTGGAATATAATTTTCCAGGATGCGGGAGGCACAAGTAGTTCGAATGCCGGCAGTTAAAATATTATCTTTAATGGCCAGGGGGGCCCCGGCTAACTTTCCCTTTTCCTTTTTGTTATCTATCTTTTTAGCCTGTTCCAAGGCCAAATCAGCCGTAACTGTGATGAAGGCTTTAATTTGTGGTTCTTTTTCATTTATTTTACTTAAATAAGCCTCAACAACTTCTTCAGCTTTAACTTCTCCCCGGTGAATTGATTCAGTCAACTCAATCAAAGTTAATTCAGTTAAACGGGAATTCATCTTTCTTCGATCACTTTCGGCACTTTAATGAAAAAATCGTCTTTTTCCGGAGCAGCTTGAAGAACAAGGTTTAAAGGAATGGAGCTTTCAACTTTGTCTGGTCGAAGAGCTAATTTCAATTCCTCTTCGGCCTCCTTAGGAACTACAGCCAGTTCTAATTCTTTTAATTTTCCTACCCAAGCCACAATTTCTTCCAACTGCGGTTTAAGCTTTGATTTTTCTTCTGGTTCAAGCAGCAGATGGGCTAACTGACAAAGGTAATCAAGATCAAATTCGTGGCTCATGTGCCGCCATTATAGGTAATCTTAAAGATAAAAATCAACTCCACGAGGTTTTTTATTTTTCCTGTTGACAAGACTATTTTTTTATATCTAAAATGCTTTTCCTGAAATGGTCAGAGAGGGATAATGGCCATTTCAGTCTGGATTGATGCAGGACGTAAAAATTGATTGAAATCTTAATTAATTTTACCAATTGTTATTAAAGCCAGAATTTATATCAAATTAAATGGCTTTCGTTTTAATAAGTAGGACTGGTTATGGCTTCTATAGAGGGGGAAAATCATTTTATCCTCTCGCTTTTCTAAAATCTAGAATCAAGAATTGTTTCTATTTTTTATTTCCTCATTCAAGGAGGCTTTATGGATATCCACCGCCAAGTTAAATATGAGGAAGAATTAGATAAAACCTTCCTCGAAGAAATTAAAGTTTTGTCTGGAGCTGAAGATTTAGATCGTTGCATACAATGTGGCACTTGCAGTTCTTCTTGCCCTATGTCAATTTATATGGATTCCCCTCCTAGGAAAATTATTGCTCAGGTTAAAAACGGCTTTAAGGAAGAAGCCCTAAGAAGCTTTACCATCTGGCTTTGTTCCTCCTGCTATACTTGCCAAGTTCGCTGTCCAGCTAAGATTGAAATCACTGAGGTTATGTACGCTTTAAAAAGAAAGGCCATTGAGGAAAAAGTTTATCCCCAAAAATTCCCAATCCCAGTGCTTGATAAAGAAATGACGAATCTAATTAAGAATTATGGCCGTAACTCTGAACTTTGGCTTATTCTCCGGCTCTATTTAAAATCACGTAATCCTATCGGATTACTAAAAATGGCCCCCCTTGGGCTCAAATTGATGAAAACTGGCCGGATGAGCCTCAAAAGAGAGGCGATTAAAGAAAGAAAGCAGCTGAAAGATCTATTAAAGTTTCTCAAGGAGGCTACCTAATGAGAGATTATGTTTATTATCCTGGTTGCTCCTTGAAGGGCAATTCTAAACATTATGAGGAATCAATTCTTCCTGTTTTTAAAGAACTCGGTTTTCCGTTAGAGGAATTGGAAGATTGGAATTGCTGCGGCGCCACTGCTTATTTTTCGATTGACGATCTCATGGCTACGGCCATTTGTGGCCGAAACTTGAGCCTAGCCGAAAAAAGACAACGAAACATCATGGCTCCTTGTGCCGGCTGTTATTTAACCCTAAAAAAGGCAAATAAAGTCCTTCGAGAGAATTCCGAGAAAGCCAGAAAAATAAATCAAGCCTTGGAAAAGGCGGGCTGTCCCTATCATGGAGGCATCGAAGTTAAACATCCGTTAGAAGTGCTTATCGAAGATATTGGTCTCGATCTAATCAAAGATAAGGTTAGATATAAGCTAAAAGGACTCAAAGTCGCCTGCTATTATGGCTGTCAGCTTGTCCGCCCTTTTACCGACTTTGACGATCCTGATTATCCGACTAGCCTTGATCAATTAATGGAAACCATTGGCGCTCAGCCAGTTCCTTATTCAGCCAAAACTCGTTGCTGCGGGGGCTCTTTAACTGGGACAATTGAAGAAGTTGGGAAGAGGCTTAATTTCATTCTCCTTAAAGAAGCTAAACGTCGGGGAGCGGATGTCATCGTTACTCTTTGCCCCCTCTGTCAATTTAATCTCGAAATTTTTCAGGACAAAATGGCCAAAGATTATGGTGAAGATGTCACCATGCCCATCCTCTATTTCAGTCAGCTGATGGGTTTGGCCTTTGGTCTGGCTAAAGAGGATTTGGGCTTTAATCGTTCAATTATTGATCTTAAGCCTTTGTGGCCAAAATTAACCAATGGAGGCATCGTATGAATCAGAATGGTCAACCCAGAATCGGTGTTTTTATCTGCCATTGTGGAACCAACATTGCAGGCAAAGTAAATGTCAGCGAAGTGGTCGCGTTTGCGGCCGAGCTCGATAATGTTGTGGTCGCCCGTGAATATAAATTTATGTGCTCCGACCCTGGTCAAGAATTAATTCGACAGTGCATTCGAGAATATAATCTCAATCGGGTCGTAGTCGCCTCCTGTTCCCCCTTAATGCATGAACCGACTTTCCGAGTCGTTACTTCTGAAGGCGGTCTTAATCCTTTCTTTTTCCAAATGGCTAATATTCGAGAGCAGGTCTCTTGGGTAACTGAAGACCCGGAAAAAGCGACGAAAAAAGCCAAAGCCATGGTTGCCGCCGCTGTTCGGCGGGTAGCTTTACATGATCCATTAACTAAGAAGGAAGTACCGGTGAGACCTGAAGTTTTAATTGTCGGCGGGGGTATTGCCGGTATTCATGCAGCCTTAACCTATGCTAATTCAGGAAAAAAAGTCTATTTAGTCGAAAAGGATGCCTCTATAGGTGGCCATATGTCCCATTTAGATAAAACCTTTCCTACCCTCGATTGTGCTGCCTGTATTCTAACGCCGAAAATGAGTGAGGTAGGTAAACATCCCAATATTGTTCTTTTGACTTGGAGTGAAATTGAGGAGGTTTCTGGTTACGTGGGTAATTTTAAAGTAAAAATAAGAAAAAAAGCTCGTTATGTGGATATCAGTAAATGTAATGGGTGCGGCGCTTGCTGGGAAAATTGTCCGACCACGATTACTCCCTCAGAAAGAATTATCCGTAAAGGAAATATCATCATCAAGACCGTCGAAAAAGAAGCTTAAGATGAAACTAAGGGAGATTAAAGAGCTTCTAGCCGCCGAAGTTATTTGGGGGGAAAATCATCTCGAGATTGAGATCGACACTGTTTGCGCTTCTGATCTAATGAGTGATGTCTTAGCTTTAGGCAAACCAGGAATGCTTTTGATTACTGGATTATCTAATGTTCAAAGTGTCCGTACAGCCGATATTATCGAAGCTAAGGCCATCCTCTATGTTCGAGGGAAAAAGCCAGATCAAGAAGGCATCTCCCTAGCTAAAAAAAAGGGAATCCCTCTTTTAGCTACAAAATATCTCATGTATCAAGCCTGTGGTCTTCTTTATCAAAAAGGCTTAAAGAGTGTCCATGATTAGAGCTAAGGATGGCTAAAAACCGAAGTGATGAGAGAGAAAATGGTCTTATTCAACAATTCTCGATTACGGGAGGAGATTTCTATCATGCTGGTCATGTCTCGACCCAAATTAAAGAAATTTTAAAAGAATTAGGCATTGATCCAAATATTGTGAGAAGAGCAGCTATTGCCGCCTATGAAGCTGAAATGAATGTAGTGATGTACGCGCAAAAGGGCCTCTTCACTCTTGAAGTCACTCCCCAAAAAATTCATTTCTTCGTGGAAGATGAAGGACAAGGAATTCCGGATATTGAGCTGGCCATGCAAGAAGGCTACTCAACAGCCACTCCAGAAATGAGAGAGATGGGCTTTGGCGCCGGTATGGGTTTACCTAATATTAAGAAAAACTCCGATATTTTTAAGATTACCTCCGAAGTAGGCAAAGGGACTGTCCTCGATATTATAATTTTTATCAATCAGGGGAAAAACCAATGAGTCAGTATTACCATTCAATCCGTTTTGATGAAACCAAATGTCAGGGTCGAATGCGCTGCCTTCGCGTTTGTCCCACGCAGGCCATTCGCGTTCGTCATGGCAAAGCTAGAATGATCGAAGAAAGGTGTATCGATTGTGGTGAATGCATCACCGTATGTCCTAATGGAGCAATCATTCCTCTTACTGACCCTTTTGGCGAGCTGAGTCGCTTCCGCTATACCATCGCCGTACCCTCGCCCGCTCTCTATGCCCAGTTTGGTCGAGAAATTTTGCCTGATAAAATTTTGGCTGGTCTAAAAAAGCTTGGTTTTGATGAGGCTATTGATCTAGCTTACACCTGTGGTGAAGTAAGTTTCGCTATCCAGGAATACCTCCGTAATTATAATGGTCCAAGGCCACTTATTTCTAATGCCTGTCCGACTATCGTCAGATTAATTCAAGTCAAATATCCTGAATTAATAGCCCACATCATTCCGATTGATACTCCTAGGGAAATTGCGGCTAGGGAGATAAAAAAGAAAAAAGCTAAGCAGCTTGAAATTCCTGAAAAAGAAATTGGAACCTTTTATCTAACTCCATGCCCCGTCAAAATGATTTCTATCAAACAACCAGCGGAAAAAGGTCGGTCTCACCTTGATGGCGCCCTTTCTATTGCTGATGTTTATGGACCCTTACTTTCAGCCATGGAAGGTTTGGAAGAAAGCGAAAATTCTCGCCGAGGTCTCGAAAGTATTTGTATTCTAGGAATAGGTTGGGCTATTGCTGGCGGGATGAGTCGGACTCTTCGCCTTCGCAACTCCTTGGCGGTCGCTGGACTGGCTGAAATCGTTAAGGTTTTCGATGATATAGAAAAAGGGAAAATAAGAAATATTGATTTTATTGAAGCTTATTCCTGCCCCCATGGTTGCGTGGGTGGTTCGCTTACGGTCGAAAACACTTATAGCTCCTATAATAAAATTGTTAAATTAATCGAAACCTTAGAATACGAAAAGGTTAAAGCTTGCCCTGATATCCGAGAAGTTCGACGACGATATGACCAAAAATATTACTTCATTGAAGGAAAACTTGAACCGAGACCACTAGCTCCTCTAGACGAAGATATCAGTCGGGCTATTCAGAAGAAAAAACTGAAGGAATCCCTCTATGAACAACTTCCCCAGATTGATTGCGGCGCCTGTGGCTCGCCCTCCTGCCTTACCTTTGCTGAAGATGTGGTTCAAGGTGAAGCTAACCTGAATGATTGTGTCTTTCTTTGGCCCCAAAAAATAACCCAACTAGCTCAAGAAATAATTGATCTAGTCGAAAAAACCGGCTTTAAACCTAAAAAAAAGACCAATTTAAAAGAAGGGAAACAAGTTAATGCTTTTACAAGAAATCGTCAGACATCTTAACCTAAATATTTTTACAGCTAACCTAAATCTTGAAGTTGAAGTGACGGGCGGATATACCTCTGATCTTCTGAGCGATGTCATCGCTAATGCTCAGGAAGGGAATCTCTGGATAACTCTTCAAGTCCATCCCAATGTGGTAGCTGTAGGCAAACTCAAGGATCTTGCTGGAATTATTTTGGTTAATAATCGTCAACCAGAGGAGGAAACCCGAAGAAAAGCCGAAGAAGAAAATTTGCCGCTTCTTGGAACCAAAGAAAATGCTTTTATTATTTCTGGAAAACTTTATGCTTTGCTGACCCAAAAGACTTAATCATGTTAAAAGTAGTTAGAGCTGACCTTCACATTCACACCTGCCTTTCTCCTTGTGCTGATCTTTCCATGTCGCCTCGAAGGATCGCCGCTCAAGCTAAGGAAAAATCAATTGAGATTATTGGAATAAGTGATCACAATTCAGCTGAAAATGTTCCTGCTTTAATCGAAGCAGCTCGGCCGTATTCCATCAAGGTAATTCCTGGGATCGAAGTAACCACAAAAGAAGAGGTTCACCTTTTAGCTCTTTTCGCCAATCTCGAATTAGCTATTAACTTCCAAGAAGAAATTTATACCCATTTACCTGGAGAAAATGACCCTAATCTTTTTGGTTGGCAGATTGTAGCTAATGAAAAAGATGAAGTCTTGGATTTTAATCCACGATTGCTCCTTGGCGCCACTACTTTAAGCCTTGAAGAAACAATTGATTTAATTCATGCTGGGGGCGGATTAGTTATCGCTAGTCATATTGACCGAGAAGGATTCAGCCTTCTTGGACAATTAGGCTTTATTCCTTTCGGTTTGCCTCTTGACGCATTAGAAATTTCGCCTCGACTTAATTTTGAAGAAGCTAAAAAAAGATTTAATTACGACTATCCCTTAGTTACCTTTTCTGATGCTCATAAATTAGAGGAAATTGGAACAGTCACCACTTCCCTTTTAGTAAAGGACCTTGTCTTTGAGGAGATTGCTTTAGCCATAAAAGGGCAAGCCGGAAGAAGAATTCTTAATTGAGGTGAGCATGGAAGATCTATCTCTTCACATTCTGGATATTGCTGAAAACTCAGTAGAAGCTGGCGCTACCTGGGTAAAAATTTCCCTAATCGAGGACCGAAAAACAGATCTTCTTCAGCTCGAAATCGAAGATAATGGTCGAGGGATGTCAGCCGAAGAATGCCGACAGGCGCTTAATCCCTTTTATACTACCCGAAAAACCCGGCGTTTTGGTCTTGGCTTACCCTTCCTTCTGGAAGCCTGTCAAGCTGCCGGAGGTCAACTCTCCTTAGAATCATCGCCTGGTCAAGGAACAAAGGTAATCGCTACTTTCCGCCTAAGCCACATTGACCTTAAGCCTCTGGGAGATATTCCCTTAACTATCATTGCTTTAATTGCCGGTCATCCTGAAATTGATTGGCAATATTATCATCGACGAAATGATTGGGAATTTAAATTTGATTCCAAGGAGTTTAAAGAAAATTATCCTGAAATCGCCATTAATCATCCTATGGCCTTAAAAGCGATTCGGAATTTTATTAATAAAAATCTATCCCTAATAAGGAGGGAACATGATCGAGGCTAAAGTCTCTGATATCCTCAACAGATATGCTCGCGATGAGAGTTCCCTCATCGCTGTCCTCCAGGACCTCCAGGAGGAATATTCTTACTTGCCCCGGGAAGCCCTGGAACAAATATCTAAGGAAATGAATGTCCCTTTGAGTCGGATTCTGAGTCTGGCGACTTTTTTTAAAGCTTTCAGCCTCAAACCCAAGGGAAAACATCCGATCAATGTCTGTCTGGGAACGGCTTGCCATGTTCGTGGGGCCCAGCTCATCCTCGAAAAATTTGAAAGAGAACTTGGAATTAAAACAGGTGAGACCACTCAAGATTTACTTTTCAGTCTTGAGGCTGTTCGCTGCCTTGGCTGCTGTGGACTTGCTCCTGTGGTTATGGTTGGCGAAGAGGTCCATGGAAAAGTTACCCAGACTAAAGTGCCGGCCATAATAAAAAAATATAAAAAATGATAAAGAGGGAGGCCAGAATGCCAAAATTAACTATAGAAGAACTTGAAAAATTAAGGGAAGAGGCCAGAAAAACAACCTTTATCCGTGAACAGGGTCAGTTCAGAGCCAAAATTAATGTGCATATGGGTACATGTGGTCTAGCCGCTGGAGCTCGCCATATTCTTAATGCCTTTCTACAGGAAATAGAAAAGAGAGGTTTAACCGATGTTTTATTAACCACTTCTGGCTGTGCTGGACTTTGTAGCCGAGAACCAATGGCTACGATCGAAATTGCTGGACAAGCCCCGGTTAAATATATCGACTTGACCGAAAAAAAAGTTGAGGAAATTTTTGAAAAGCATATTCAAGGCGGCGAAATTGTCACGGCCTATGCTTTAGGCATCGGTAGTGAAAAAACTGATCTCTCTTAAGGAGAAAGACAATGGCGGTGGAAAAAGAAAAACTTTATCGGGTTCACTTGATGGTTTGTGCTGGAACGGGCTGTGTCTCTAACCATGCCTTTGAAATAAAAGAGGCTTTAGAAAAAGAAATTAAACGGCGAGGCCTGGAAAAGGAAGTTAAAGTAGTAACTACTGGTTGTAATGGTTTTTGTGAAAGAGGGCCTCTCATGGTGGTTCAGCCCGGAAATATTTTTTATCAGATGTTAACAGTTAAAGACATTCCTTATTTAGTTGAAGAGCACCTCCTTAAAGGCCGACCAGTTAAAAAACTGATGTATCAGCCACCCGAAGAAAAAACTCCTGTTCCCGTTCTAAGTGAAATTAATTTTTTTAAAAAACAAGTTCTCGTGGCTTTACGTAATCGCGGTTTAATCGATCCCGAAAAGATTGAAGATTATATTGCCCGAGATGGCTACAAAGCTTTGGTTAAAGCTTTAACTCAAATGACTCCAGAAGAAATAATCCATGAAGTGACTATTTCCGGTCTCCGCGGGCGGGGTGGAGCTGGATTCCCCACAGGATTGAAATGGCAACTGGTTCGCAATGCCATTTCGCCTGATAATGAAAAATATCTCGTTTGTAACGGCGATGAGGGCGATCCTGGAGCTTTCATGGATCGGAGTATCCTTGAAGCCGATCCTCATTCAGTCATTGAGGGTATGTTGATTGGCGCCAAAGCTATTGGCGCCACTCAAGGATTTATTTATGTTCGAAATGAATATCCGTTGGCCGTGAAAAGAATTCTCATTGCCCTTGATCAAGCCCGATATTACGGACTCCTCGGTCATGACATTTTAGGCACAGGTTTTGATTTCGATATTCGCGTTGTTCGGGGAGCCGGCGCCTTTGTTTGTGGCGAAGAAACAGCTCTTTTGGCTTCAATTGAAGGTCGGTTGGGCGAACCTAGGCCTCGTCCACCCTATCCAGCTGAAAAAGGCTTATGGGGTAAGCCGACCTGCATTAATAATGTAGAAACATGGGCTAATATACCAGTCATCATTGACCGCGGGGGAAAATGGTTTGCTTCGATAGGCACAGCTACGAGCAAGGGGACAAAAGTTTTTTCTATTGTCGGCAAAATTAACAACACCGGATTGGTCGAGGTTCCTATGGGCATTACCCTTAGGGAAATAATCTATGATATTGGCGGTGGCATTCCTGGTGGGAAAAAATTTAAAGCGGTTCAAACAGGAGGACCTTCCGGTGGTTGTATTCCGGCTGAATTAATTAATCTGCCCATAGATTATGAAAGTTTAACGGCAGCTGGCTCAATGATGGGTTCAGGCGGCATGGTCGTTATGGACGAAGATACTTGCATGGTCGACGTCGCTCGTTATTTCCTTTCTTTTACCCAAGATGAGAGTTGCGGGAAATGCACTCCTTGCCGAGAGGGAACCAAGGCCATGCTCGATATTTTAACTCGAATAACTGAAGGAAAGGGAACCGAAGAAGATCTGGGGCTTCTTGAAGAATTAGCTGACACGATTAAAGAGGCCTCCCTCTGCGGGTTAGGGAAGACTGCCCCTAATCCAGTTTTAACCACCCTTCGCTACTTTCGGGATGAATATATTGCTCATATTCAGGATAAAAAGTGTCCGGCTCATGTTTGCCGTTCCTTAAATGTTTATAAAATCGATCCTCAAATTTGCTTTGAAAAAGGACACGGTTGCGATGTTTGTCGGCGCAATTGCGCCACTGACGCCATCATTGGCTCTAAGGGCGAAGCCCATAAAATCGATCAAACTAAATGTATCAAATGCGGCGTTTGCTTTGATGTCTGCCATTTTGGCGCCGTAAAAGTTGAATAAGGAGGTAATAGCAATGATTACAGTTACTATAGATGGCAAAAAAATTCAGGTAGAAGAAGGGACAAATATTCTTAAAGCAGCGGAAAAACTAGATATAAAAATTCCAACTCTTTGCTATCATCCTCTGATTGAACCTTACGCTGCCTGCCGAGTCTGTCTGGTTGAGGTTACCTTAAGAGGCAAAACGGAATTAGTAACTGCTTGCAATACGAAGGTTCAAGAGGGGATGGACATTCAAACTACCTCTCCAAGGGCGGTGCAAAGTCGTCGTTTAAATGTGGAAATGCTTTTGGCTCGAGCCCCAGCAGCTGAACCATTGCAAAGACTAGCCCGAGAAATGGGCCTTGAAAAACCTCGTTTTCCTGTCCGTGATCCGCAGGAAAAATGTATTCTCTGCGGACTTTGTGTTCGAGCCTGTGAAGAAATAGTCGGCGCTTGCGCCATTAGTTTCGTTGATCGGGGTATAGAGCGCAAAGTTATGCCTCCTTTTGGGGAACCGTCAGTGGCTTGTATTGGCTGCACAGCTTGTGCTTACTTCTGTCCAACTGGGGCGATAACTTATGAAGATAAATATGGGCGTAAGGTCATTCATGATGAGCTTTATTTAGGGCCCTCAACCGCCATTCGGGTGCCTATTCGTCAAGCCGTGCCCATGGTCCCTTTTATTGATGAGAAGGCCTGTATTCATTTCAAGACAGGACGATGTCAGCTGTGTGCCAAAGTTTGCGACCGCCAAGCTATTAATCATGAAATGGAAGATGAAGTTATCGAAGTTGAGGTTGGCTCAATTATTATGGCTACTGGCTTTAAACCCTTTGATGCCCGCCGAATTCCAGCATATGGCTACGGTCGATTGTCTAATGTTATCACCGCCCTTGAATTCGAGCATCTAGTCAATGCTTCTGGCCCAACTGGCGGCAAAATTCTTCTGACCAATGGTGAAGAACCAAAATCAGTCGGAATTGTCCATTGTGTTGGTTCCAGAGATGAACACTACAATGAATACTGCTCCCGCGTCTGTTGCATGTATTCCCTCAAATTTGCCCATCTGATTAAAGAAAAAACTAAAGCCGAAATTTATGATTTTTACATTGACCTGCGCTGCTTTGGTAAAGGATATGAAGAATTTTATCACCGGCTCCTTGAGGAAGGCACTAAATTTATCCGTGGACGCGTTGCCGAAATCACCGATTTAGCTTTAACAAAAGAAGAGGAAGGGAAATTAATCATCCGAGTTGAGGATACCTTGCTCGGGGTGGTCCGAAGAATTCCTGTGGACATGGTGATTCTGGCCACAGGCCTTGAACCCAGTGTTGATCATAATCAAATCGCTAAAATTTTTAATATCTCTTGCAGCCAAGATATGTTTTTCTTAGAAAGGCATCCTAAATTAGCGCCCGTTTCCTCCTTTTCTGATGGAATCTTTCTAGCGGGTTGTTGTCAAGGGCCAAAAGACATTCCAGATAGCGTGGCTCAAGCTGGTGCGGCCGCGGCCGAGGCTTTAGCTTTAGCTGACAAAGGTGTTTTTGCTCTTGAACCAGTGACGGCTGAAATTAACGAAGAACTCTGCTCGGGTTGTCAAATATGCATTGGTCTTTGCCCCTTTAAGGCAATTACCTACGATCGAGAAAAAGATATTTCTGTGGTTAATGATGCTCTTTGCAAAGGCTGTGGCACTTGTGTCGCGGCTTGTCCATCAGGGGCTGCTCAACAACGGCATTTCCGTGACCGACAAATTATGGCTGAGATCGAAGGCCTTTTGATTCTTTAAATTTTTAAATATTCAGTTATTTATTCGATCTTTCGGTTACTTGAAAGTAAATTCATCTTAAGATGATAAAATTAAATTTGGAAAATATTCCCAGAGATGGGGAAAAATGCCTCAATTTTCTGGTCGTCTAAACTTTTAACCAATCTCCTTAGGCTCTTTATTTATTCAATATCAATAAATTAAGTAAAATTAATTTTGTCCTCCATAACCATAATTTGGTACGAAAATTGCTGAACTTTATATCCCATCTCCAGGTGGTTAGGCGTCCTTTTAAAGGCTCTTGAGGGCAGACGCTGAGATAATTAAAGGAGGTTAAAAGATGCCCCCAAAAGTAAGCCAAGAATGGGGTATTAAGAACAAAAAAGAAAGTGACCTTCGAGCCGATTTTCTTTATCAAGTGGCCAACATCCCTGGTGGAGAAAAAATAAAAAAATGTATCCAATGTGGCACCTGCACCGGCTCCTGTCCTGTAAGCTACACCATGGATATCATGCCCCGTGAAATCATCGCCCTTTTTCGAGCTGGATTAATTGAATCAATCCTCCATAGCCGGACCATTTGGATATGCGCTTCTTGTTACGCCTGTACGGTTCGTTGCCCTGCTGGCATCAAAGTTACAGATATCCTCTACGCTCTCAAAAGAATGGCCATGGAGAAGGGGCTCTTCCCCAAGAGATTTCCTATCTTCATTCTCTCTAAATCCTTTGTTTATTTAATTAATCTTTTCGGTCGAAGTTATGAGCCAGGACTGCTTATTCTTTATTATTTGAGGACCAACCCTTTAAAACTGTTTTCTCTTATGCCTCTTGCTTTCAAGCTATTTAGAAAGGGAAGATTAGCCCTTCTTCCCAAATCAATTAAAAAAAGAAAGGAACTCTCGGCCATCTTAGCAGAGGCCGAAGTTATGGAGATGATCGTCCCTGAGCGGCCTTATCTGCAAGCTATCCCAAAAGGGCCAGTCCCTGGTTTTATCCGTCCATCCTGAGGAGGCAAAAATGACCTACATTTATTACCCCGGTTGTAGCTTGGAATCTTCAGCCAAGGCATATGATTTATCGACTCGCTGGGTCTTTGAGAACCTGGGGATAACGCTAACTGAACTTGAAGATTGGAACTGTTGTGGCGCCACCATGTATATGTCCATAAAAGAAACAATCTCCCTTGTTTTTTCGGCCCGAAATCTAGCTCTGGCTGAGAGACTCAACGGAGAGATTGTCGCTCCTTGTAGTTCCTGTTACACTATTCTTAATAAGACAAATAAATATTTGAAAGAAAATTTTATCCTTAGAGCCAAAGTTAACCAATCATTAAGACGCGACGGCCTCACTTATCATCTCCAAGTCAAAGTTCGTCATCCCCTTGATGTCTTAGTCAATGACATAGGAATAGACACGATCGCTTCTCGAGCCAAACGTTCTCTGACAGGACTCAAAATTGCCCAATACTATGGCTGCCAAATAGTGAGGCCTGAGGGTATTTTTGATGACCCGGAAAATCCAACAACGATGGATGAATTGTTTAGAGCTTTGGGCGCAACCAATGTCTATTTTCCGGTGAAGGTGCGCTGTTGCGGCGGAATGCTCATGACCACTTTCCCCGAGGTAGCCTTGAAGCTTAACAAAGATATCCTTGAATGTGCGGTGGCCAATAACGCTGATTGTTTAGTAACCACCTGTCCTCTATGCCAGATCAACCTAGAAGCCTATCAGAAAAAAATCAACAAAAAGTTCAAAACCAATTTCAAGATACCTGTGCTATTTTTTACTCAGCTTCTTGCCTATACTTTAGGCTGCTCGCCTAAAGAGGCTGCTTTTGATCAAAACTTGGTTCCTATACCCGAAAAAATTCTTGGAGGAAGCCTATGAAAAATGATAATGAGGCGAAAGTTGGCGTCTATATCTGTCATTGTGGTTTGAATATCGCTCAGACAGTTGATGTTTATGAAGTAACCAATTTTGCTTCCCAGCTTGAGCGGGTCGTTGTGGCCCGGGAATATAAGTTTATGTGCTCTGACCCCGGACAAGAACTTATCATTAAAGATATCAAAGAGATAGGACTTAACCGGGTGGTCGTTGCTTCCTGTTCTCCTTTGATGCATGAGAAAACATTTCGGCGAGCCTGTGAAGCCGCCCATTTGAACGGTTTTCTCTTTCAGATGGCTAACATTCGAGAACAGTGTTCTTGGGTTCATCAAGATAAAAGAGCAGCGACCGAAAAAGCTAAAAGTTTAGTTAAAGCAGCTGTAAAGAGAGTCATTCGCCAAAATCCTCTCAAGCCGGCGAAAATAAAAATTAATCCGGCGACCCTAGTCGTCGGTGGCGGCATTGCTGGCATTCAGGCTGCTTTGGAAATCGCTGATTCAGGTAATAAGGTTTACTTAGTCGAGAAAGATTCCACCATCGGCGGCAAAATGGCTAAGTTTGATAAAACTTTTCCCACCTTAGACTGTGCTGCTTGTATTCTTACACCTAAGATGGTCTCAGTCGCCCAGCACGAAAATATCGAACTCCTCACTCTGAGTGAAATCATTGATGTCCAAGGCTGTATAGGCGATTTTACAGTTAAAGTTAAAAAAAAGGCCAGGTATGTTACTGAAAAATGCACTTCCTGTGGAGAATGCGCTAGAGCTTGCCCCATCCAAGTTCCCAACCCCTTTGAGGAGAATCTATCTCCGAGATCAGCTATTTATAAAACCTTTCCTCAGGCTATTCCTAACACCTATCTTATCGATAAGGAAGAACGTCCCCCTTGCCGCGAGACCTGTCCTATTGGCCAAGAAGCTGCCGGATATATTGCCCTTGTGGCTAAAGGAAAGTTTGCTGAGGCAGCTCGCCTGATCCGCCAGCAAAACCCTTTGCCTGAAATCTGCAGCCGAGTCTGTTACCATCCCTGTGAATCAGAGTGCAATCGAAGGTTGGTCGATGAACCCATAGCCATTAAAAATATCAAACGATTTGTGATGGACTGGGAACTCAAACAAAAGGGCTCTTTGGAACCACCCAAGATTGAAATAAAAAGGGAAGAGAAAATTGCCATTATTGGTTCTGGTCCCTCGGGCTTGGCTTGCGCTCATGACCTTGCCTTAAAAGGATATGCCCCAACCATTTTTGAAAAACTAGAAGTGGTTGGAGGTATGCTCGCCGTTGGGATTCCAAAATACCGATTGCCTCGGGAAATTCTCAACAGAGAAATAGATTACATAAAAAAGATGGGGGTAACCATCAAAACGAATCTAGCCCTGGGGAAAGATTTCTCAATTGAGGACCTCTTCAATCAAGGATTCAAGGCTGTTTATATTGCCACAGGCGCTCACAAAAGCCTGAAAATGGATATTCCAGGAGAAGACTTGGCTGGCGTTTGGCATGGGGTTGATTTTCTTAGAAATGTCAATCTAGGTAAACCTCAAGCTGTTGGCGAGAGAGTGGCGGTCGTTGGAGGTGGCAACACGGCAATAGATGCAGCCCGGACAGCCTTACGCCTAGGAGCAAAAGAGGTGACTATCCTCTATCGGCGAACTCGAAAAGAGATGCCAGCTGAAGAAGCAGAAATTCGAGCCGCTGAGGAAGAAGGAGTTAAGATCAAATATCTTATAGCCCCCATTGAAGTCCTAGGGAAAGAAGGGAAGATCTGCGGCGTTAGGTGCATTCGCATGGAGCTTGGGGAGCCCGATTCTAGTGGACGGCGCAGGCCAGTACCGGTGAAAGGAAGCGAGCACGACCTAGCTTTTGACACTCTGCTTATTGCCGTCAGTCAGGCCCCTGAAATTGATTTTATCAGCGATAAAACCCCTTTCAAAACGACCAGATGGGGAACGCTCGAGGTCAACCCAGAAACTTTGGAAACTAATATCAAAGGTGTTTTCGCTGGCGGTGATGTAGTCCTGGGTCCAGCTACGGTAATTGCCGCTATTAGTGATGGCAAGCGCGCGGCTGAAGCCATTGATAAATACCTCAATGGTGAACCTCTGGTCGATTTTAAAACCCACCGGGCGAAAAAGTTACCTCGGCGAGACGAAAACGGTCGACCTCATCGATTTGCTCCTACCTTCAAAGAAACACCTAAGAAATCCCGGATAAAAATGAAAGAAATAAGCTTAGAAAGTCGACTCAAGACTTTTGAAGAAGTAGAGCTGGGGTTTAGCCAAGAAGAAGCGATAAAAGAAGCGGAGCGTTGCTTGAATTGCGGTCTTTGCGTTGAATGCAAGGAATGCTTGCGGGTCTGCGAAGCCAAGGCCATCGATCACTTTATGAAAGATGAGATTAAGGAAATAAAAGTTGGGCAGATCCTGATTGCCACAGGCTACACTACTTTTAATTCTAAAGAGCTCAGCCTTTATGGCTATGGGCAATTTGACAATGTCTATACAAGCTTGGAGTTTGAGAGATTACTTAATTCAACTGGTCCAACTCAGGGAAGAATAGTCTTGAAAAATGGCCAGGAGCCAAAAGCTATCGGCATTATCCACTGCGTTGGTTCTCGGGACGAAAAGCATCACCCTTACTGCTCGCGGGTCTGTTGTATGTATGCTCTGAAGTTTGCCCACTTGATAAAAGACAGGACTGACGCTGAAGTTTATCAATTTTATATTGATATGAGAGCGTTCGGCAAGGGGTATGAAGAGTTCTATTCCCGAATTTTAGAAGAGGGAGTTAATGTCATTAGAGGCAAAGTAGCCGAAGTGGTTCGGGCTAGCTGGTCTAAAAAAGATGAAGAAACGCTCCTCATTCGGTGTGAGGATACCCTGATTAAAAAATATCGAGAAATTCCGGTCGATATGGTTGTCCTCTGCAATGCTATCGAGCCCCAAGCTGATGCCGGCGAGATTCAGCGACTTTTTTCTATTAGCCGCAGCCCCGACGGTTTCTTTCTGGAAAGACACCCTAAGCTCGATCCCACCTCGACCGCTACTGACGGCATTTATATTGCAGGCTGCTGTCAAGGACCTAAAGATATTCCCGATACTGTGGCCCAAGCTAGCTCGGCAGCGGCCCGCATCCTGTCTTATATTTCGCGGGGAGAAGTAGAAATTGAGCCTATTCAGGCCTATATTGACCCGCAACTTTGCTCTGGCTGCCGTCTCTGCAACGGCCTCTGCCCTTATGGAGCCATCAAGTTCTTTGAGGATGAAGGAATCTCCAAAGTGTCTGAGGCCCTCTGTAAAGGCTGTGGAACCTGTGTAGCCGCTTGTCCCTCAGGAGCCTCCCAACAGAACCATTTCCGCGATGATCAAATCTTGGCAGAAATAGAAGGCTTGCTTTCCCTTTAAATTTTCCGGCAAAATGTCATTGGGAAAAGGTATAAAAGCGTCGCTTATCAACTCTGATTCATTAAATAATCATTCATAGCCCGAGCCGCTACTCGGGCATCGCCCATGGCGAGAATCACGGTCGCTCCCCCTCGGACAATATCGCCGCCGGCGTAGACACCGGGAAGACTCGTCGCCATAGTCTTCCAATCCACTTTTATTTCACCCCATTTGCCGATTTCCAGACCTTGGGTCGTCAGAGGAATTAAAGGATTAGGTCTCTGACCAATCGCGTTTACAACCAAGTCAACAGATATTCTGAACTCAGAACCTTTTACAGGGATGGGTCTTCTTCTCCCCGATGAATCAGGCTCGCCAAGTTCCATCTTTATGCATTCTATTTCTTTAACCCAACCTTTTTCATCGCCAATGAGCCTAACTGGGGCGGTAAGAAAAATAAATTCGATTCCTTCTTCCTCAGCATGTTTTATTTCTTCAATTCTCGCCGGCATTTCTTTCTTACTTCTCCGGTATATGATGCAGGCCCAATCGGCCCCTAATCTTTTGGCTGATCTGACACAATCCATGGCCACATTTCCGCCGCCAATAACCGCCACTCTTTTGGCTCTCGGCACCGGGGTATCATAGCGGGGAAAATCATATCCCCTCATCAAATTTATTCTGGTGAGATATTCATTAGCCGAATAAACTCCATTAAGATTTTCTCCTTCAACTTCCATAAACATTGGCAACCCAGCTCCGGAACCAATAAAGAAAGCATCATAACCATCCTTTCTTAAATCATCAATCGTCGCCGTTTTGCCGACAATAAAATTGGTTATTATTTCCACCCCCATCCTTTTTAAATAATCAACCTCTTCATAAACAATAGCTTTAGGCAGCCTGAATTCTGGAATTCCGTAGACAAGAACCCCTCCTGGATAATGCAAAGCTTCAAAAATGGTCACTTGGTGTCCCATTTTTACCATCTCCCCGGCCAAGGTTAACCCAGCCGGCCCAGCTCCTATGACGGCAACTTTTTTCCCTGTTGGTGGCGGAATTGAAGGAATTTCCACTAGCCCACTTTTTCTCTCCCAGTCGCTGGCAAATCTTTCAAGATTGCCTATGGCCACAGAAACTCCAGTGGCCTTAAAAACAGTACACTGGGCTTCACACTGGAGTTCTTGAGGACAGACTCTTCCACAAACCGCAGGTAGAGAATTGGTTTCTTTTATCTTCTTGGCTGCCTCTCTGAACTTCCCAATTTCTATCAGCTTAATAAATGAAGGTATATCGATTAAAACTGGACAGCCCAAAACACATTGGGGATTAGGGCAATCGAGACATCTTCTGGCTTCCTCCATAGCTTGTTCCTCGGAAAGGCCAAGATTAACTTCGAAGAAATCTTGATTTCTCTCTTCTGGTTCTCTTTCTGGCATTTTTATCCTTTCTATCTTCATCCTTTCTTTAGTCGGGATTTTCTTTTTTAACTCTTTTCTCCAATCTTCTTGGGCAGCCAATTTTATTCGATCCAGTTCAGCTCTATTCTTTTCTTCCATTTCCCCTCCTTAAAAAATCTCTTCACATTGAAGAAATCTTAAGGATTCTAATTCTTCTTTCAAATAAGCTGATCTTCTCATCAATAAAGTCTCCCAATCAACTTCATGGCCATCAAAATCAGGGCCATCAACACAAGCAAACTTAGTTTTTCCTGCAATCGAGACTCGACAGACTCCACACATTCCTGTGCCATCGATCATGATCGGATTTAAACTCACCACTGTTTTTATCCCAAAAGGTCTTGTCGTCTCAGAGGCAACCATTAAAAGAAAGGTGCAGCCATTAACCATCACTCTATCAATTTTTTCTCTTTCGATTATTTCCTTAATAGCGGTGGTCACATGCCCCTTCAGGCCAACTGTTCCATCTCTGGTCAGCAATAAAAGCTCATCGGAAACTAGCTTTAGTTTATCCTGCCAATAAAGAAGAAATGAGCTTCTGGCCTCAAGAAGAGTTATGACTTTATTGCCTTCCTCTTTTAAAGCTCTTGATATGGGGTAAATCGTTCCAATTCCATAGCAGCCGCCAATGCAAAGAACAGTCCCCCATCTCGAAATTTCGGACGGCGAGCCAAGGGGGCCGGCCAGGGCAAAAAGCTCATCTCCCTCTTTGAGCTTAGCTAATTTTCTGGTTGAGCTCCCAACTTCCATAAAGACAATAGTGATCAATCCTTCTTCCCTATTCCAGTCAGCTATCGATAAGGGAATCCTTTCCCCTCTTTCATCGACCATGACGATGACAAACTGACCAGGAAGACATTTCTTGGCAACGGCCGGAGCTGAAATTTTCATTGAATGAATGTTGGGAACAACCATTCTTTTTTCGATAATCTTATACATTTCTACCCCCTTTTTATTTGAACGTTTAGGATAAATTCTATCGGGGAACTTAGGCTGGCAGATAAAAGCAAGGGAAGGTCAGGAAACGAATAAACAAAACCTTCGGGAATGTTATCATTGATAATTGTTTTCCTTTGGATAACCCCATTTTGGGTTAAAACATTAACTTGACTTCCATTCGATAAACCAAGCTTAGCCGCATCGTTGGGATTTAAATATATATTGTCTGGTTTAATTATTCTTCTGAGTTCCCTTATTTCATCAACTAAAAAGAAATCCCGATAGCTCCAATGAAATGGTCGAAAGACAAGTCTAAATGAATTCTCATCAATAGGAGAGCTGCTTTGAGCTGAGGTTGGAATACTCTCGATAGAGGCAAACTTTGTCTTCTTGGTTTTTGAATTTAAATTACCAATTTTAAGGAAACTTAAAAGACCAGCTTCTTTAATTTCCTTAAATATATCTGAGGGACTTTGATAATCAAAGCCTTCCTCGCCCATTCTTTTGGCTATCTCGGAAAAAATCCACCAGTCTGGCTTGGCTTCGCCTTTTGGTTTCGTAACACTAATCCCTTTTTGGATAATTCCATCCAAGTTAATGTAGGTTCCTTCTGTTTCGATGAAGGTAGTCGCCGGAAGAATTACATCGGCTATTGCCGAAATTGGCGTGTGAATGATTCCTTGATAGATAATAAATTCTGCTCTTGGTGGGTGAAGCTCTGGAAATTCTCCACAAAGATAAAGAGCTCCAATCTTTTCTGAATTTTTAGCCACCTTAAAAATCCCTTGGCCTGGAAGAGAAGGAAGCTCGGAATTCCAGAGATAAGAAAACTTCTTAACTCCTTCTTCAAGATCGAGAAAGCCCGGATAAATCTCAGGATGACAACCTAGGAGAAAAGCTCCATAAGTATTACCCCCCAAAGTAACAGGCAACAGATCAATTTCTTTTGGGAGATCAGTCAATTTATCAAATTTGTTTTGGAAAATCTCATTACCGTAAATTAAAAGAGTTCGCCCTTTAGAGTTAATCAAATCTCGAATTTCTCTTGTCTCTTTCTTAAATTGGCTAAAGTCAGAATAACCTAAAATACTGGATAGAAATTCATTTTCTTGGCCAGGCTTAATTGGGACAAAAATATCTGCTTCATCTGAAAAGAAAGAATTAATTGGACTAACCACCGCTACTTTCTTTCCTTCCTTCATCTTTTTTCTTAGGAAAATACTTAGAACTGGTGACATCTCAAGAGGCGATAAACCTAAGACGATAAAGAATTCATAATCTTTATGAAAGATATTTTCCTCTCTTTTCCCTTCTATCAGTTGAAAGGGATGATAAAATAAGCTGGAAATCGTGTCGATTGAATTCGATCTCATAACCTTGCGGGCGAACTTTTGTCCAATATAAAGATCTTCATTGGAAAGGTAAGGGGATAGAATAAGACAGAAATTCTGCCCTCTTTTTTGAGAAAGCTTTTGAGCCACATAATCAAGCGCCTCATTAAGATTCACAGGTTTATGTTTTCCATCAATTTTTAAATAGGCCTCAACGATTCTCTTCCGATTATTAACTATGTAAGGAATCAGAAATCTGCCTTTAACGCAGGCTTGACCCTCGTTAAAGCCCTTGGCTGAAGGAATCGAGTTGACCAATTTTTCTTCCTTTACTTTGTAGTCCATGGCACATCCCAAACCACAGAGGACACAGATTGATTCCTCACTTTTCTGGGGAACTCCCAGCCATTGACTTTGTTTTTCATAAAGAGCGCCAGTTGGGCAAACATCAACGCAAGCACCACAAAATTGGCAATTGGTTTCAAGATGGGATAGACCTAAAGGCGTTCCTACTCTGACCTCACTCCCTCGAAAATAAACGGACAAAACTCCTGCTCCTCTTATATCATGACAAACCCTAACACATCTTTCACACAGAACGCATAAATTGTAATCTCTACCAAAAAAAGGATCCTCTTCTTCAATGGGAAAAAATCTATAATTTGAAGGAAGCTCGATTTCGTCGAGACCTATTTCTTCAACTACCTTTTGCAACTGACACTGTCCATCCCTTGGACAAAATCGGCAGCCAGTGGTAATTCCAGTTTTTCTTATGCATTTCTGATAAGCTTGACAGCTCTTTCTCTCAGCGCAGATCAAGCAGGCACTGGGATGCTCAGTCAAAAGAAGCTTGAGAATCTCCTTCCTTAAGCTTTTTATTTCCTCAGAATCAGTAATAATTTCCATCCCTTCCTCAACCGGAGTCGCACAAGCGACAGGAAAACCTTTCATCTCTTTAATTTGAACTAAACAGAGCCGACAACCGCCATGAGGCTTGAGCGAAGAGTAGTAGCAGAGAGTAGGTATGTAAATACCTACCTGCTGAGCCGCTTCAAGAACTGTTTTCCCTTTCTCGGTGATTATTTCTTGACCATTTATTTTTATTTTTATTTTTTTCATTTTCGCTATCCTTTCATCTCTTTCTTCGCCATTCATCAACCAGAATCGGTTCCTTAGGACCCTCTCTTTTTTCTCCTGAAATTTTGACCACTGCTGAGACTTTTTTGGGACAAACCTCCAAACAGGCACCGCATTTTAGACATTTTTCCTGAACAATCACATGAATCATTTTGTATCCGCCAAGGATAGCTTCAGAAGGGCAATTTTTAAGACACAGAAGACAGCCAACACACTTTTCAGGCTCTATGAAGTAGTTTATTAACCCTTTACAGACAAGAGCAGGACATCTTTTCTCTTTTATGTGAGCTTCATACTCCTCTCGGAAATATTGCAGAGTTGTCAGCACAGGATTTGGGGCAGTCTGGCCAAGACCACAAAGTGAGCCATTCTTAACTGTATAAGCTAAAGTTTCAAGCGTCTGAAGATCTTTTAATGTCCCTTTCCCTTCAGTTATTTCTCTTAATATCTTTTCCATCTGCCTTATCCCAATTCGACAAGGAACGCATTTACCACACGACTCTTCCTGGGTAAAATGGAGAAAGTATCGAGCCACATCCACCATACAGGTATCTTCATCCATAACAATCATCCCCCCAGAACCCATCATCGAACCAACCTCGGTTAATTTTTCAAAATCTACGGGCAAGTCTAAAAATTCTTTAGGTATGCATCCACCTGATGGTCCACCTGTCTGGACGGCTTTGAATTTTTTGCCCCTTGGAATTCCTCCCCCGATATCGAAGATGATTTCTCTTAAAGTAATTCCCATGGGAACCTCAACCAGCCCAGTATTATTTATCTTCCCCACCAAAGAAAAAATCTTCGTCCCTTTGGATGTTTCTGTCCCGATATTTTTATACCAATCAGAGCCATTAGAAATAATGATTGGAACATTAGCCCACGTTTCAACATTGTTTATATTCGTCGGTTTTGCCCATAGCCCTTGTTCAGCAGGGTAGGGGGGTCTTGGCCTTGGCGAGGCTCTCCTTCCCTCAATAGAGGCAATTAGAGCTGTTTCCTCTCCACTGACAAAAGCCCCTGCACCTCTCACTATTGTCAGGTCAAAATTGAAGCCACTGCCCATTATATCTTCCCCTAGAAGTCCCACTTCTCTTGCCTGATCAATAGCTATCGATGCGTTTTTTACGGCTAAGGGATATTCATTTCTGACATAAATGAAACCTTTGTTAACACCTATAGCGTAAGCCCCTATGGCCATCCCCTCGATGACTAAATGGGGATTCCCTTCAAGGAGACTCCGATCCATGTATGCTCCTGGGTCGCCTTCATCACAGTTACAAACAATATAACCGCCAAGCGAAGGATTAGAAGAAATATTCTTTCTGGTAATCTCCCACTTTAAGCCTGTAAGGAAGCCAGCTCCTCCCCGACCCCGAAGACCTGAACGTTTAATCTCGTCAATAACCTCCTCCGCTTTCATGTCTCTTAAAACCTTTAACAGGGCTTCATATCCACCTATAGCGATATAGTCCTCAATCGAGGTGGGATCAATTAATCCATTTTTTCCGAAGACAATTCTCAATTGTTTTTTATAAAAAGGAACTTCCTTTTCTTTTATTATCTTCTTCCCAGTGATCGGCTCTTCATAAAGAAGCCGATCAATAACCATTTTATGCTCCACAGTTTTTTCGATTATTTCATCAATATCTTCTATTTTTACTCGTTGATAGAATATTCCTTCAGGTTGGATGACTACGATCGGTCCCCGTTCACAGAAACCGTGACAGCCAGTTTTTCTAATTTCAACCTTTTCCTTCAGCCCATTTTGATTAATTTTCGCAAGGAAATGCTCTGTCAACCTCTGACATCCATAGGCTTGACAACCAGTTCCATTGCAGATAGTGATTGTGATTTTTTCTAAAACTCTTTTTTCAAGAATATTTTTTCTTATCCTTTCTAAATCGTTAAAATTATTTATCCTTACCATCCCCTACTCCTTTTTTCCTAAAAGATGATCCACTAATTTATCCACCTTAACTTTAGTCATTTGACCATAGTAGTCGTCATTGACAATCACAATCGGGCCAAGAGCACAAGCCCCTACACAATTAACGCATTCAAGCGTGATTTTATGGTCTTGAGTAGTTTCGCCACTTTTGATCTTCAATTTTCTTTCTAACTCATCCAGAATTAATGAAGCGCCTCGAACATGACACGCTGTTCCCAAACAGACAGTAACTAAATTTTCTCCCCTTGGTTTTAAATAAAAGGATTTATAAAAAGTGGCTATACTGTAAAGGGAACTAAGGGGTATTTTCAATTTTTTTGAGATAAGGGCTAGAACATCACCGGGAAGCCACCTTAATTGAGTCTGAACATCCTGGAGGATGCTTATTATTGCCTCCTTTTTCCCATCATATTTTTTTATGATGGGTTCAATTATATTTAGGTAATTGGATGCCATAAGGCCTACCCTCCTCTTGGTATGTAATTCGAGACAAAATAAACATCAGTCTAATTAAAAACCAATCATCTCCAAAAATTCATAATATGCTATCTAAAAATAAATAACGTTGTCAAAAATAAGCCTTCTTCCAGTTTTAACTTCTTTTTTCCATTATTTCTGCAAGACTCATATTTTCATTATACTCATCTTGGATTAATCCTCCTTTAATTGACTCATTCCGATAGCTTTAACGATAATTTTTAATTGACAATTCAGGTCATTTTAGGATTAGAATAAACCTTCCTAAAAGATAAAAATTAGAATAAGGAATAGAATTTGGATATAATATAAAACTCATTCTCATGCGCCTTGATTTTTACTTAATAAGGAGGCGTTGATGGGTAATGGCCATTTTGAGCCCCGTCTAGTGGGCTTCCTCTGTAACTGGTGTTCTTATACTGGGGCTGACTTAGCTGGAACCGCTCGGATGGTATACGCCCCTAACATTCGAATTATTCGAGTTATGTGTAGTGGTCGAGTCGATCCCCAGTTTATTTTCAAGGCTTTCCGTGAAGGGGCAGATGGTGTCCTCATCTCAGGCTGCCACCCAGGCGATTGTCATTATCAGGAAGGTAATTACAAAGCCTTAAGACGTTACAAGCTCCTCCTCCAAATGCTTGAACAATTAGGCATAGAAAAAGAAAGATGTCGACTCGTTTGGGTTTCTGCCTCAGAGGGAGCTCGTTTTCAGCAAATTGTTAATGAATTTACTGACCAAATTCGTCGTCTTGGTCCACTTAATTTCAAATTTGATGGAGGTGCTCGTGAGTAAGCCTAAAATTGCTTTCTATTGGTGTGCCTCCTGCGGCGGTTGCGAAGAAGCCGTCGTTGACTTGGCAGAAAATATTCTCAAGGTGATCGAAGCAGTGGAGATTGTTTTTTGGCCGGTTGCTTTAGATTTCAAGAAAAAAGATGTTGAGGCGATGCCTGATGGTTCAATTACCGTAAGTTTCATCAATGGTTCAGTTAGACTGTCCGAACAGGAAGAAATGGTTCATTTGCTTCGCCAAAAATCACAGTTGGTAGTCGCTTTTGGAAGCTGTGCCCATCTTGGAGGAATTCCAGGCCTTGCTAACTTCTGGAATAAGGAAACCATTTTCCATCGCGTCTATTTTACGACTCCCTCAACAGTTAATCCTGACAGGGTTGTTCCTCAGGAAAAGGTGATAATTGAAAACAAAGAATTGACCTTACCAGCCTTCTACGACACAGTTAGAGCCCTCGATCAGGTTATCGAAGTTGACTACTACCTTCCTGGATGTGCTCCTCCTCCCAATTTGGTTATGAAGGCGGTTTTTGCTATTTTGGAAGGGAACCTTCCTCCAAAAGGATCAGTTCTAGCTCCCAATAAATCCCTCTGCGACGATTGTGATCGCAATAAAACCAAACCTGAAAAATTGACGATCAAAGAATTTAAAAGGCCCTGGGAAGTTTGGCTTGATCCAGAAAAATGCTTTCTGGCTCAAGGGGTCATCTGTCTGGGACCAGCCTCAAGAACTGGTTGTGAAGAAAGATGTATTTCCGCCAATATGCCTTGTCGAGGCTGCTTCGGTCCAACTGACCAAGTTTATGACCAGGGAGCCAAATTTTTATCCGCCTTGGCCTCCCTTATCGATGCTAAGGACGAAAAAGAGATAGAAAAAATTGTTCAAACCATCGTTGATCCGGCCGGAACTTTTTATCAGTTTAGTCTTCCTAAATCTATTCTCGGTCGGAGAAAACTGGAGGCAATAAAATGAGTCAGAGAATAACTATTGATCCTATAACTCGATTAGAAGGTCATGGTAAAATCGAAATTTTCTTAAACGAGGCTGGCGAGGTAGAAAGGGCCTTTCTTCAAGTTCCTGAGTTAAGAGGGTTTGAGCAGTTTGCCGTAGGTCGGCCGGTGGAGGAACTGCCTAGGATTACCCCCCGAATTTGTGGCGTCTGTCCCACGGCCCATCACATGGCTTCAACGAAATGTGTCGACGCCGTTTTTCATGTCGAGCCCCCTCCCACCGCCCGCAAGATCAGAGAACTAATTTATAATGCTTTTATGATGGAGGACCATACCCTTCATTTCTTTTTTCTCGGAGGACCAGATTTTGTTGTTGGCCCTCAAGCTCCAGCGGCTGAAAGAAATATTCTTGGGGTAATTGGTAAAGTTGGCCTAGAAATTGGAAGCCAAGTAATAAAAATTAGGCGAGAGGTCAGAGATATAATCAATTATCTTGGCGGAAAGGTCATTCATCCTGTCTGTGGCCTGCCTGGAGGCGTCTCCAAGGGATTAGATGAGGCTCATCGGGTTCAATTCCTTGAAGTTGCTCGTCACGCCGTCGAATTTGCCAAGTTTGCTCTGAAAATCTTCGATGAGGTGGTTCTAAAAAATAAAGAATATGTCGATCTTGTTATGAGTGAAGCCTATAAATTAACTACCTATTACATGGGACTCGTAGATGAAAACAACCGAGTTAATTTTTATGATGGAATGGTTCGAATAGTCGACCCAGAAGGTAAAGAATTCGCTAAATTTAAACCCGCCGATTATCTTAGCCATATTGCTGAACACGTCGAGCCTTGGACTTATATCAAGTTTCCTTATCTAAAAAAATTGGGTTGGCGGGGTTTTGTTGAGGGTAAAGACACAAGTATTTACCGCGTAGCCCCTTTAGCTCGATTGAATGCAGCTGATGGCATGGCCACTCCTTTGGCTCAAGAAGAATATGACCGAATGTATCAAGTCTTAGGGGGAAAACCAGCTCACCATACTTTAGCTTTTCATTGGGCTCGACTGATTGAGGCTTTGCAAGCCGCTGAAACTATGGTCGCCTTGCTTGAAGATAAAGAAATTACCAGCCCCGACATTCGCCGTATTCCTACAGAAACCCCAACGGAGGGCGTAGGAATAGTTGAAGCGCCAAGAGGAACTCTTATTCATCATTATAAAACAGATGAAAAAGGCTTAGTGACTGAAGCTAACCTAATTGTAGCGACAATGAATAATTCAGCAGCGATAGCTATGTCCATTGAAAAAGCAGCCAAAGCTTTTATTAAGGGCGGAAAAATCTCTGAGGGTCTACTTAATTTAGCGGAAATGGCCTTCCGTCCATACGATCCCTGTCATGCCTGTGGAACTCACGCTCTACCCGGAGATATGCCTCTAATTATCAATATTTATAACCACCGTGGACAATTAACTGACCAACTTAAAAGAGACTAAATCTCAGTAGGCTGAGAGATTAAGGTTCAGAATAATCAGCCGATTGAAAAAAGGAAGTAAATTAAATTTAAATGCAAAGATTAATTCTCTCCTTACGGACAAAACTAATTCTAAGCTTTTTAACTGTCATTCTGATTGGAGGCCTAATTTCCTTAGTTATTGGCTCCCGGTTGGTCCGATCAACTCTTATTGGTCAAGCTCAGCTTAAAGTTAAGCATGATTTAGCTGCCGCCTGGATGGTTTTCAATGAAAAACTCAATGATATTCGCCAAATTGTCACTTTGACGGCGGCCAGAGAAAGCATCGTTGAAGCCCTCAAAAGGGGTGACAGAGACCTTCTTCTACGATATTTAAACCGCGTTAGAACTGATTTTGGTCTTGATATCCTGACCCTGACGAATAATCGAGGACAGGTAGTTGTCCGAACCCGCAATCCTCAAATTACTGGTGATGACCAATCCGGCGATGAATTAGTCCAACTAGCTCTTAAAGGCGCTACAATAGCTTATCCGCAAATTCTTCCCGGTGAGCAATTAAAACTTGAAGGAGAGGATCTAGCCGCTCAAGCCTATATGGAATTTATTCCAACTCTCAGGGCGGCACCGAAAACGCAAAATTTTGAGACAAGTGGTTTAGTTCTAAAAGCTGCAGCGCCCATTCAAGCCGAAGGAAACCAAATCGTTGGCGTTCTTTATGGAGCAATCCTGCTTAATCGGAATTATGAAATTGTTGACCGAATCAAAGAAATTGTTTTTAAGGGAGAGAAATACCAAGGCCGGGATGTGGGCACCGCTACCATTTTCCTTCACGACCTTCGGATCTCGACCAATGTTCGGAACGAAAAAGGCGAAAGGGCTATTGGAACTTTGCTTTCCGCTGAAGTTAAAAAAGCCGTTTTAGATGAAGGCAAGGCCTGGATCGACCGAGCTTTTGTGGTCAATGACTGGTATATTACCGCTTATGAGCCGATAAAAAATGTTGAAGGCAAGATCATTGGCATTCTTTATGTGGGCATGCTGGAAAGACCTTATCTAGATACGGCTAATAGATTAATGTTAACTTTTACGGCCATGGCCTCCCTATGTGTGGT
This sequence comes from Candidatus Aminicenantota bacterium, assembly GCA_026416195.1. Lineage (GTDB taxonomy): Bacteria > Acidobacteriota > Aminicenantia > Aminicenantales > CALLJL01 > CALLJL01. The sequence goes on from JAOAFQ010000133.1 coordinate 35,199, forward strand.
TTTTCTTCTAGTTATTCTCTATTTTTCCACCACTCAAATTATTCAGCCCCTCAAGAAAATGGTCATAGCGACGCAACAAATTGCTAAAGGGGATCTGGCCCATAAAGTCGAGATAAAGGCCAGAGACGAATTGGGGATTCTGGCTGCTTCATTTAATGAAATGATCGATCAATTACGGCGAGCCAATGAAGAATTGGTCGAGTGGGGCCGAACTCTTGAAAAAAAAGTTGAAGAAAGAACAAGGGAATTAACGGAAATGCAAACGAAACTTTTGCAATCAGAAAAACTTGCTTCCCTAGGAAAGTTGGCGGCCGGCGTGGCTCATGAAATTAATAATCCTCTTGGAGCCATTTTAATTTATAGTCATTTGCTCTTGGAAGAAACGCCTAAAAATACCCCAGCC
>JAOAFQ010000191.1 GCA_026416195.1 Candidatus Aminicenantota bacterium
GAAGGTGGCTTTTATCGGTCGACCTAATGTAGGTAAATCGACCTTGCTCAATACTCTCTTGGGTGAAAAGATAGCCATAATTTCCGATAAACCTCAAACTACCCGAACGACTATTATGGGCGTAAAAAGAACCGATAAGGGAGAAATTATTTTCATTGACAACCCCGGAATCCACCGCCCCCTTCATAAATTGAATAAGAGAATGATGAATCTGGTAATTTCCTCCCTAGAAACGGCCGATCTCCTCTGTTGGCTGATTGACGCAACCCAACCTTTCGGTCATGGAGATAGTTTTGTGGTCAATCTTCTGGAAAAAGTGAATCGTCCTCTTTTTCTGTTGATAAATAAGGTCGATATAATCCGCAAGGATAAAATTCTTCCCATTATTGATCATTATAAAGATTTGCTTCCTTTTAAAGAAATCATTCCAATCTCGGCTTTAAAAAAAATTAATTTAGACATCTTGGAAAAGAAAATAATTGAATATTTACCTGAAACCAAAGCCAAAGAGGAAAAGTCCGAAGAGACTTATCTGTCCCTGCGCTTTCAGGTGGCCGAGATTGTTCGAGAAAAGCTTCTTACTCAGGTGGAAAAGGAATTACCCTTTACAACGGCTGTTTTTGTGGAAAAAATTGAGGATCGAATAACAGGCCAACGTTTAGAAGAGATTAATTACCTTTCTATGATTAAAGCCAATAAGCAACCACCTTTAGCTGAAGTGGCTGGAAAAAAAGGTCAAGGGGCCGACAAGAAAAAGGAAAAAAAGGCACGACCTTCGCGACTTATTTATATAAACGCCGCTATTTTCGTCGAAAAAGACAACCAGGTGGGTATTGTTGTTGGCCATCGAGGTTGTCGATTAAAAACGATCGGACGTGAGGCTAGACGGGAACTGGAAGAACTCTTAAAAGCCCGCATTTACTTGGATTTAGTGGTTAAAGTTAAAGAAGATTGGCGAGATAAGGCCGATGTTCTAGATCTGATTGAAAGCCAGAAAGAAATTTTTCCCCATAAAAACTCTCCCCATAGCCTTAGCCTACCATCTTCAAAAAACAGCTCCTCTTTGAATTCTTGACAGCTAGGGCTTTCCATGGGAAAATTAAAATCTCTCTTGGTGAGTGTAGCTCAACGGTTAGAGCATCGGACTGTGGATCCGAAGGTTGGGGGTTCGAGTCCCCTCACTCACCCCTTGCTTTTATTTTTTATAACCCACTGGATGATTTAAGAAGGGAATCTGTGATTCTTTAAGCTTGAGTAATTCCTTAATTTTCGGCCGATCCATGGAGGCTCTAGGTCTCGTTCCTAGTCCAGTAGCTGCACAGAACAAGGAAATGTTTTGGGAAACAATTCCCGTATCAATGGCCGCCCATTCAAGCCTTAGCTCCTGTGAGCCAGACCTAAAGCGTGAGATATCTGAAACAAGCAAAAGAACCACAGGAGCTAAATTAGGGGCAGGCTTAGCCTCAGGCGCTTTTGCTGGGGGACGGACAAAAAATAATTCGGTTCGATAATCGCCAGCAAGAAGAGGGATAAGAGAATGGTCTTTGGCCTCATAAAGATAAACCCCTTCTTTCATAAAAACATAAATATCCACATCTTGAGCATTCTGAGCAGAGGCGGCTGTGCGTTTTCCGCTATCTGGTCGGTTGATGCCATTGGCCGCCCAAAGAAGATCAGAAAGATCTTGAAGACTCAGGTCTTTTTCAGACCATTCAGTGACTGAGGCTCTAACGGCCAGAGCCTCCATAAAGGGAAGGCCTCTCTTCTTATCAGGCGGGTTTAACTTAATCGGTTTTAATTCTTGACCCAAAAAAAGACCAGGCCAGATAAAAAGAGAAAAAAATATTAAAGGGCCAACCACTCTTCCTTTAAGTTTTTTCATTATTTAGCCTCCAAAATTAATTTTTAAGCCTTCGATTTGATTAATTTAAAAAATTCAATAAGAAATAAGCGCCTGGTTTTTCTCACCTTTTGTTGGGGTTAAAGGCCTCCACATTTTTTCCAGAATTTGCAAATTTTCCTCTGAGCCAATAAATAAATCTCGAGGAAATTGGAAATTAGTCCATAGAAGTTCAAGAAGACTTATCCGATAAGGTAAATATAAACCCCAACCAGCCAAATATTGGAGCCTCAGGTTACGGTCTCGATTGATTTGAGCTCCTTGGAGCCAAGAGCTTAAATGGCTAATCCGGCCCGCATAGGTAGCTAGAAGCTCCAAGGGTGACCGAAAATAAACTTCTCTCATCGACTGAGTAACTTGACGATAAGCTTCTCTTTTTACTTTTTCTTGCAAATCATCTATATTTATGACCAGCTTATCTTTTTGCCCCATGATGACAAAATCATAATCTATCCCCATAAAATCATTACTCCAGATGAGGCCATCAGGAAAAACTTGGTTAAAAGTTGCTAACATGCTTTTGACGGTCGCTTCATCACTCTCATACAAAGGCACCCATTGGGTAAATAACCCTCCTGGATTAAGCTTTTCCTTAATCATTTCAAAATATTCCTGGGTATAAAGAAGGGCTGAGCCTTTGAGCCAGGGGTGAACTGGATCGGAGCTAATAAGATCGAATTTTTCTTTGGAAGTCAGCAGGAAATGTCGGGCATCTTCAATGATTAAATCCACTCGAGAATCCTGATCAAGGTTATAGTTTTCTTGACGAAAAAAAGGAACAACCTTATGCCAGACTGCTGGTTCAATTTCGCAAATTACCACCCTTTCGACCCCAGGGTAAAGAAGAAAAGTTCCCGCAGTTATGCCAGCGCCACAACCAATAACTAGAATTTTTCGAGGCTGAGGGTGAAGTAAAGCGGGCAAGTGGGCTAGCATCCGCTCCATTCTTAAATCCAGGGCAGCAGTCGAAGCCTCGGCTCGTCCTCCTGTATGAAAAACAGTAATCCCATTCCAAGAAGTAACGGCTACTGATGAATTTATTCCCTCTTCTATCATTAATGGCTTTCCTATTTCCTTCTTTTCGGCTGCCTTACGCCCATAGGCAATAAGTTGCCATGGCGTTTTCGGCAAAATCTTTAGAGACAAAAAGGATAGAATGAAATAAACTAATAATAAAGAAATGATGGACAAAAGGGCCATCGTTCCCTTATTTGGGAATTGACGATAAGAAAAAACATTGCCATCGGCTAAAACGGGAAATTTTTTTAACCTCATAATTTTAAATTTTTTTGATATTTTTTTTAACCCGATAATTAACCTCAGGTTTTCCTTTAACCAGGATTTACTCCAAAAATAAAAAATACCAAAAGAAGTTAAAGCGTGAAAACCAATAAATAATTTATGGCAACCAGAAGAGCCAAGGCGGGGCATGAAAATTAGGCCGAAAAGAAGAGCGCCAGCAATTGAACCGGCGGTATTGGCCGCATAAATTCGCCCAACTAAGGGACCCATTTTTTGCCCCTTTCTGCCAGCCGAGGCTAGGGCTAGAGGATAGCTAGTGCCCCATAAAAAAGAAGCCGGCCAGAGGGATAAACTACATAGAAGAAAATCTTGAAAAAAAACTAGAACTGGCCCGGCTGATTCCCTGGGTAAAAGACTCGGAATAATCTTGGTTATGGCTGAAACAGCCCAGATTATAGCCGGAATTAAAGCTAACTGGGTTGAGCCAAATAACAATTCCGGTGAAATGTTCCCATGACGAATAACTTTGGAACTGAACGCGCTCCCTATAGCCAGGCCAGTCAAATAGGCGGCTAAAAGAAGAGAAAAAGTATAAACAGTCCCTCCTATTGACAAGGAAAGAAGACGTGTCCAAACAACCTCGGCCCCTAAAGCACTCATTCCCGATAAGCCTAGGCTAAAGTAAATTAATTTTAAGGGAAGTGAACGTTCAGTAAAACTCTTTTCGTTAGGCTGACATAATGGCTGTCGCTTTTTTGTCTCTTTTTCTTTTTTGCTTTTTGGTTTTAATTCGGGGATAGGTAAAAATGAAAGTCCTAACCCCAACAGAAAAAGAAAAAAATTTAGCCCAACCGCTACATAATTGGCCACCATCAGATCATAAAGACGCAAAAGGTAAAAAGCAGCGGCTAGTGTTCCAAAGAGACCGCCAGCCGTATTAATGCCATAAAGCCAACCGATCAAAGAGAAGCCTCGACTGGAAGGCTGAAAAAGGTAAGAAATAATGGGCAAGGTGCCTCCCATAAGCATTGTGGGCCAGAAGAGCAACCCAGCCGCAATCATTCCTCTTAGGAGGAAAAGAGGAAGCCCATATCCAATAGAAGTCAAATAAATCTTCATAATCTCAGGAAGGAAGCAAGGAATTAAGAGGCCCATTAGCCCAATGCCTGCCTCAAAGAAAGCATAGAGGCGAAGTGGATTAAAAGAAAAAGAGAAAAGGGATGGAAATAACAGGCTACCCAGGAACAAACCTCCCATATAAACAGCTAGCAAAATGGCTAACGAAAAGGCACTTGAACCGATAATCAATTCAAGAAGGCCAAACCATACGACTTCATAAATTAAGGCCGCAACTCCACTCAGAAAAAACATTAAAAGGAGCAAGCTAAAGAAAAAGCCAGACTGAATATCGAAAGCAAAGGCGCGAATCATCTGAAATTTCTGAGAAAAAGCAAAATCGATTTTATTCATCTTTTAGAATTTTAAACATTTAACTCCAGAAATTAAACTATTTTTCTTCCCAACTGATCTTCCCTATTTCAGATGAATTAAAAGTTAAAGAGTCATTTTTCCCTTGACCTGGACGTTAGGCCCAAAGTTTAATTTAAATTTTAAAAATTTCTGAATGATAGAGTTTAGCATTAATCTTGATTTTTTAAGAAAAGACTTCTATATTGATTTCACTTAAATGGGGAATTAATCAGATATTAGATTAATAAATAGAAATACCTAAATTTACTTAAACTTTTCAGGTGAAAGAGCGAAGATCAATTTAAATTAAAAAAGCTCATCTAAAAAAATGAGGCCGACGAAGTTATTTATAGATTTTAGTTCCATCCCTCTCAAGGTAGGAAAATTCACCCTATTTGATCTTCTCTTAATTTCAATTTCTGCTTTTCTTGCCGTAGCCATTATTGGTTTTATTTTAGCTACGATTTTAAGAAGATTTGTTCGAGCTCGAAAGTTTAAGACATTAGATAGATTAAGGAGTATTTACCGGGAAAAGCTCAAGGATGTTATTTACTCAGGAAATTTCCAACCTGAAGTCATCAAGCCATTCCTTTCTGTCCCTAACTCTCTTAAATTTCAGGCCATAGAAGAAGTTCTCTTCGTTCTTTTAGAAAATAAAAAATATGAGGAAGAAATAAAGGAAATGTTCAATAAACTGGGATATATAAATTATTATAAAAAGCAAGCCAAAAATAAAAATAAAATAATTAAAGCCACGGCTATTGATAAACTGGGAAAGATGAAAGTGGCGACTTCAGTTGAAATCATTGCTTCTCAATTGAAAAATCAAGACCCAGAAATAATCACTGTAAGCCTTCGGGCGCTGGCCAATATTGGAACTCTAGAAAGTTTAGTAGCTATCCTTAATAATTTGCCCTTAATCTATGAAAAATGGCTTGTCACCAGAAAAGCAATAGAAAACTCTATTTTAAAATATGGCCATAAAGCCATTCCTATTTTAATCGATTTTCTCAAGGGCCTTAAAAATCCAAAAATAATAGCTATTATTTTGGACATTCTTAGTCATCTTCAGGATGAATCGACCTGGCCTGTAGCTCTATCTTTTCTTTCTCATGATGAGGCTGAAGTCAGGGCTAAAGCCCTCAAATTAATTGAAAGGATGACTGATAAAATCGAAGATAAGGTGGTGACCAAAATTTTTCCCCTTCTCCGAGATCCAGTCTGGTTTGTACGTTTACATGCCGTCAGAGCCCTGAGTAAAGTTAGAAATAACAAGATCCACTATGCCCTCGCATCCTCCCTTTTTGATCATCACTGGCGAGTCAGAAAAGAAGCCGCCATTGCCTTGGCCAATTTGGATAGAGGTTCCTTAGATATTTTCCTCCAAGCTTTGAAGTATGACGATCGCTATGTTAAGGAAACCATTTGTGAAGAAATAGAAAGAACCAATTTGGTCAATCGATTGATAGAAAATCTAGGCCAAAAAAATGGTGAGCTTTATAATAAATCAAAGGAAATATTAATCATTATGCATTCTCTTAATTTTTCAACTCCTTTGAAAGAATACTTAAAAAGCGGGCCCAATGATAAAATTAAAGAGGAAATTAGACAAATCCTTGAATCCAAAGGGGTTGAATGAAAACACTCATCATTGCTCTGGTTGTAATTATTAATTATTTGGTTGGATTTTATTATGTTATTATTAATTCTATTTACTCCATTCTCCTCTTTTCCTCTTTAATTGGAGTTATAAAACATTTAAAAAGAATAAAATATTCAGCCTTTAAAGAGCTCCTCTTTTCCCCTGAAGCTCCGCCTGTTTCGATTCTCGTCCCCGCTTACAATGAAAGTGAAGTTATTCTCCGAACGGTTAATTCAGTTCTAGCCTTGAGATATCCCTTATATGAAGTCATCATCATCAATGATGGCTCTACCGATGGGACGCTCGAAAAATTAATCAATTACTATCATTTGAGAAAAATAGACTATGTTTACCGACCTTTTATTAAAACTGCGCCTATTCGTGGGTTGTATTATAATCCTCACTTACCCCATCTTGTGCTCGTTGATAAAGTCAAAAGCGGCAAGGCTGATTCTCTTAATTGTGGCTTAAACATTAGCCGCTTTCCCTATATTTGCACCGTTGATGCTGATTCCATCCTCGAAAGCGAGGCCCTTCTTCGTCTTATGGCTCAAGTCGTCGAAAGCGTAGATCCAGTAATTGCCTGTGGGGGAGTAGTTAGAGTGCTCAATGGTTTAAAGCTTAAAAATGCATCGACTCTAGAAATAGAATTACCCCGCAAGCCCATAGTTCTCTTCCAAATTGTGGAATATTTGCGGGCCTTTTTATTCGGTCGAGTCGGTTGGGATATGGCTAATTCGATTCTTATTCTTTCCGGAACTTTCTCGCTTTTCCACCGATCGGCGGTTTTAGCCGCCGGAGGCTATAATGTTCGCCATGTTTCTGAAGATATGGAGCTGGTTCTAAAATTGCATTGCTGGGCTCGAGAAAACAAAAAACGTTACCGCATTAAGTTTATCTCTGATCCGGTCTGTTGGTCTGAGGTTCCGGAAACATGGACAATGCTTGGCCGCCAAAGGAGAAGGTGGCATTTGGGTTTGATTCAAAATCTTTTTGACCACCGAAAAATGCTTTTTAACCCTAAATATGGCCATTTGGGCTTGGTGGTTATGCCTTATTATCTTTTTTTTGAAATGCTGGGACCAATAGTCGAACTCTTAGGTTACATCTTTGTTCCTCTCTCTTTTATTTTTGGCCTTCTCAGTTTTAAATTTTTCTTTCTCTTCCTGATCTTAGCCATATTTTATGGAATTTTCCTGTCGACGACGAGCATCTTTCTTGAAGAAATCACCTATAAACGTTATCCAAAATGGAAACATCTTTTTAAATTATTAATTTTTGGGGCTTTAGAAAATTTCGGCTACAGGCAGATTAACGCTTTCTGGAGATGTCAAGCTTGGCTTCGCTTCTTAATGGGGGAAAAAAGATGGGAATATGTGGAAAAAAAGAATAACCAGAACAACTGTCAGCTTGTCACCAAGCTGGCTTAAGTCTTTGAGCTTTTCTCGAATGATTACCAAAAGGATATGCCTTTACTTAATGATTAGCTTGATCTGGCCTGTGTTCCTTGGAGCAAAGGAAGACCAAGGGAGTCAGGCCAAAGTAAAATTAGCTCAATCATATAAACAAATTGGCGATAGATTTTCGGCTAAAGGTTATTATTCAATTGCCGCTAATTATTATCTTCAGGCCCTTTCTTTGGCCAGGGATTCTTTTTCTCAAGAAGAAAGAGTTCGATTGGCCATTTATCTCTCGTGGGGTGGAAAACTTAAGGAATCCCTAGAAGAACTTAGACTAGTCCTTTCTGAAAATCCTGCCAGCTTAACCTCCAGGCTCCATTTCGCTAGAGTCTTGTCTTGGATGGGAAAATTTAAACTAGCTCTTGAGGAAGTTAACCTGATTTTAAAAGACTATCCCCAGAACTTGGAAGCTCTGTTAATTAAAGCTGACATCTTAAGATGGAGTGGCGATTGGACTAAAGCTAAACCTCTTTATGAAAAAATCCTAGAAAAACAGGAGAATTTTCAAGCCCGAATTGGCCTTAGCTATATCTCCCTTCATACTGGCCAGAGAAAGCAAGCTATAAATCATTTAAATTTATTGAAACCAGAATATCCTTATCAAAAAAAAGAAACTGAGAGATTGGCTCGAATCTTAAACGCCGAACTTGAGAATTCCTTCGAGATCAGAGGTTTTTATTACCACGACGAAGATAGAAATGAATACTTTTTTTATCCTCTAAATTTCACTTTTTGGCTTAATAATTGGAAAATCGATCTAAGTTACCGACATCGACAAGCTAAAGATAGGCTTAGGCAACTTCAAAGCAATGATCTTTCGATTACTTCCTATGCCAGACCAAAAGACTTTTGGGGAATAAGTGGGGCGGTAGGATGTCTGCAATTTGGGGAAAGTCAAGTCTATAATTACCTAACTTTCAATTTAAAAACCGACTTTTTAATCTCAAGAACTAAATTTAGTCTAAGGATCGCAAGAGAAGGATTCACGGAAACCGCCGTACTTATAAAAAATAAAATCCGCTTCATCAATATCAGTTCTAATCTGTCTCAACAACTAAGTGAACGTCTCTCTTTTTTTACCAGCTTTAGTCATCGGGATTATTCAGACAAGAATAAGGCAAACGAATTTCAGGTGGCCCTGGCTTATCACCTCAATATCTACCAGCCATCCTTCGATCTTGGTTGTCGAATTAGATATTTGAATTTTGAACGCCAGAGTTTTAGCGGCTATTTCGATCCTAAAAACTACTTATCCTCTCAAATCTATACCACTTTATATGCTGAATCATTAAGATTTTATTTTTATTTTGAACCTTATTCTGGCTACCAAACTTACTATCGCTATGAACAAAGAATAAATAATTGGCTAGCGGGGGCTATTTTAAACCTTGGTTGGCGGCCATTGAAAAACCTTTTTTTAGCCATACATGCTGAAAGTGGAAATTTAGCTCTAGCCACACCTCCAGGTTGGCGATATTACCTTCTCGGTTTACGTTTATTTATTTCTTTATAACTAAGGCTTCAAGAAGACTAACGCGCTCGCTTCTCACCACTTTGTTCCCATTCTCGTTGCAATTCAATCAAATCTACCGTTTGAGAAAAATCACCCAGAAGGTATTTGGCAAAATAATCAGCTCTTATCCAGAACCAGTAATCATTCATATCGCCAAAACTATGCCGTTGGCCAGGGAAAATAAAAAAATCGAAGCGCTTGCCTGCCTTAATCAGAGCAGCGGCCAATCTTAAAGTGTTGGCTGGATGAACATTGTTATCTATATCTCCTGTAACCAAAAGGAGACGCCCTTTAAGGTTCTTAGCAATTTCTGAGTTCTTCTCAATACTGTATTCAAATTTGATATTTCCATCTTTATCAACAATTTCTTTAACTCCATGATGCTTCTCACTCCACCAACGATTGTAAATATTATTTTCATGATTTCCAGAAGAAGCCACGCCAACTTTAAAAAAATCAGGATAAACCAGCATAGCCGCCGCCGTCATGAAGCCACCACCAGAGTGACCGTAAATTCCTACTCGATTAAGATCAATATAAGGATAACGAGCTGCTAGTTGCTCAATAGCGTATTTCTTATCAGCCAGGCCATAGTCGCGAAGATTGCCATAGCCATAGTTGTGATACCATTTGGAGCGCATTGGACTACCGCCACGATTACCAACTTCAATTACAATAAAACCCATCTGGGCTAGAGCGATATTCTGATTCCGAGGCGAAAAAGTTTTGGAGACACTTTCTGTCTGGGGGCCCGGATAGACATAGGCAATAATCGGATATTTTTTATTGGGATCAAAGTCAAAAGGTTTATACATAACTCCATAGAGATCAGTAACTCCATCAGCCGCCTTGACCATAAATGTCTCTGGAAATTTGAACCCAGCTTGAAGTAAAGCCGAAATATCGGCGGTTTCTAATTCAAGGAGACGCTGACCATTGGCCTCAATCAACTCGGCCTTTGGGGCTGTATCCACTCGCGAGAAGTTAACCACAAAATATTTTTGAGTTTCATCCATGGCCACGGAATGATTGAAATTACCTGGAGTTAACAGTTTGAGCCCAGTCCCATCCAAATTGATTCGGTAAAGGTGGGTATAATAAGGATCCTCACCTTTTTCTCGGCCACAAGCCAAAAAATAAAGAACTCTTAGCTTTTCATCGACGCCGACAATTTCTCGGCAATTAAATTCTCCCGAGGTAATCTGATTTTTAAGCTTGCCTTCACCATCATAGAGATAATAGTGCCCCCAGCCATCTCGTTCCGACCACCAGATTATTTCCTGGCCGCCGCCGAGAAGACGAAGAGGCTGATATTCGACATAGGTGTTCAGCCTTTCCTCAATCAGGACCTTGACTTCTCCTGTGGTGGGATCGGCTACACAAACTTCATAACCATGAAGATCTCTGGTTTGCCGGCCAAAATAGAGCTTATCAGAAGTGTCAGCAACCCACAAAGCTGGCGGTGTCTCTTCCCGGTCCCCATCTCTTGACCGCCGAGGGGCCATAAAAATATTATAAGTTGGATCTTTAAATTTCTCAGCTTTAACTTTTACTCTGGTTTTAGTGGCCACATCAAAAACCAAGATTTCAGGTTGAGGTTGATTTTCTTCCCCTGGCATACCGTATTTATAGGTTTCTAAGGTCGGCCGTGGGTTGGCCAAACTATTTATTACCCAAAGATCCCCAACTTTCCGTTCATCTTGGCGAATGCAAGCGAACTTTTTCGAATCTTTTGACCAGATAATATTAATCGCAGGTCCGCGAAAATCTTTTCGATCCTTCTCTTCTTTCTGAAGTTCTTTTTTTTCTTCTTCAGTCAAACGACGAGCAAAGCTATAATGCTCCTCTCCATCAGTGGTTAATTGAATTTCTTGAATGCTTTTATCGTCGGCTTTTTTAAGGGCTTTAGCATAGTTTTCAGCATCCATCATAAAAAGATTATGCCCCCGAGCAAAAACAACCCATTTTTCGTCCGGAGAAATTGAGGCCCAGCGAGGCCTTCGTGGTTTAGGTTGATAGTCTTTAAGCAGGGTCAATTTAGCGGTCGCTAATTCATATTCAAAAGTCAATGTCCTTGTCTTGGCTTCTGGCTCTCTTGGTTTTATTTCTTCCCTTTCCTTTTTCATTTCCGTATCCTGTTCCTTTTCCTTCTCTTTTTCTTTATCAAGAAAACGCTTTTCAAGTTCTTTAACTGACATTATCTGCCCTTCAACCATCACGTCATTATCCCTGGGTACTTCGATCTCAAATTGGATGGCTGTCTCATTTTTAACGAAGCGAATCGTCCTGATGGGAAGATGTTGAGCATCATAAGGGGTAAGCAAGATTTTCGTTAGCATCGCAGCCATGCGGGCATTATCAAAAAGAGGCTTTTTACTTTTGGCGAGAGGATCAACCAAATACCAATAACGGCCTGATGGCGTTTCATAGCTATACCAAAAACGATTGCTTTTTTCGAGCCAGTGTGGCTCAACCGAAAGGTCAAAAACCAATTTTGCCACTTTAGCTGGAACCCAACGCGAAGCTAATTCGTAGTTGGCCTTTTCAGCTCCCAAATTGCTTGAAAAACAAAATAAAATAAAAACAAGAAATAAAAGAAAGAACCCTAATCTTAAAAAAAGACGGAATTTGAATAAATTTGATGAAGTTACTCTCATTCAAATACCTCCTTTTAAAAAAATGAATGAAAACGATTTCCGATTAATTTTTTAATCATCCTGCTTTCCCTCGACGGATTGACCGGTAAGTTTCCAATCGCCCTTGACTTCAAGGTAGCGGCTATCATAAACCATTTTTAGGATAAAAGGCAATTTTGGCCTTCATTTTAAAGGTTGCGATTTATAGCCTTTCTCATGACCAAAAAGATTAATTCCTTGACCAGGTTCTCTTAGCCATACGAAGATTGAGACAGGCCACTTTTAAACTTTAGGCGGCAGGTTTTAGAAAAGGGGATTAATTTTTTTGATTTGGTCCATGAAAACAAAAAGAGAAAAATTAAAGCAATTGCTGCAGACGCTTCCGAACATCAGCGCCAAAACGATCAATAAAACCTTGAACGAAATCAATAATATTTAGCTGGTCATCACGAATAAGCGGCGTTAAATCCATAGCGAAAATCATTGAAGTTGAGGTATCAACATCATGAGAAGCATAGTAAGTAGCGTGAGCCCGACGACGACCGATAGTCGCCAAATCATAACCCTTGCCTCCAGCCACTTGAGAATCATAAATACTAATAAGAGCCATAGCTAAATTTTGGTGGGCTGAAACATCAAATCCAATTTTATCTTGGTCCACGAGCCAATCTAAATCCCGCCAAACTTCGCAGCCATAGAGCTTTTCTGGACGGTTCTCTTTAGGTAAATCCCGGAGAGCTTGAATAGTTCGCAAGGCTACAGCCACATGAGTATCGTGACTATCAGCCGGGTTATGGGTATAAATAATTCGCGGTCTGATAACCTTGAGCAAATCTTTTAAGTCCTCTTTAACCGCTGGGACTTGAGGGTCTTTTACTTCAGAACTGGAATAATTTAAAAAGGCCACCCCACTATATTCCCCGACAACAGCGGCCTTTTTCTGCTCCTGCCTTCTAACCAACTTCATTTCTTCAGCCGTATAATTTTTATAAAAACTTACCCGCGGACTCCCAGCCCCATCAGTGACCACTATTCCAAAAAACCAAGCCTCAGGATTTTTGAAACAACGCAGAATCCCATCATAAGCCATTATTTCCAAATCATCGGGATGGGCCCCAATCCCAAGATGAGTTGTTCGGCTAAATGCTTTAGCTTCGTCGATTCCGTCGGGAATAAAAATTTCATAACCTTCATGTCTTAGTTTCATCTGGTGACTCCGATCATTTTTGTCTATTATTCTTTAAAACTTTGAGTGAAATTTTAAAAATTATCCAATCAATCTAAATCTTTTTTCGCTATTAACGGCAAGGTGGCGGCTGCTACTGCTTGCCCCAGACGCCGGATTCTTTCATCAGGAAGATGAAATTTAATTTTTTCGCTCAACTCAGGAAATTCCCAATGGAGCACTCTTTGGGCCATTTCGGCAATAATGCTTCCAGCCTCACCGGAAGTTACTCGACCGAGAATAAAAACATGATTAAGGTCATAAAAATCAGAATAATGAGCCACGGCATATCCAAGATAAGCCCCAATGGTTTCAAAAATTAAGCGAGCCTTTTCTTCCCCCCTTTCTAGAAGAGTCTGAATCTGCTTTAATCTATCGGTGGGAGGTAAAGTTTCATCAAGACCAAGACCGGCGATTTTAGCTAGACGAAAAACAGCCTGTTGGGAAAAGTACTGAACGCCGCAGCCTCGATCACCTGACCATTCATCAACTGGGGCTTCAGAGCAATAATCAACGGGAGCAAAAGCGAGTTCATTTAACCAGTCGGTAATATAACCATCTTGATTAACATAACCGCCTGCCTCGCTTGAGCCCATAGAAATAGCCAGAATTTTATTGACTTTAAAAACTAAACAACCGGCTAGAGCAGCCACTTCGCCATCATTAGCTACTTCGAGCGGAACTTTCCATTCATTTTGAAGTCGATGGAAAAGAGGTCTAATCTCTCGATCAAAGAGACCAGGCGGAATTCTCCGGAAAAGAGAAGCCACTCGAGGTTCGTTGTTAATGTAAATTCCAGCGGCACTTCCCCCAATGGCCTCAACCTTAGGTAGATGCGCCGCCGCAAGATGAAGGGCAGCTTGCAAATGGTGAAAGTGATAATTTGGATTCTCGGCTTGAGACGGAGACCAGGGAAACTCAGCCGTATAAAGGACTTCCCCTTCAGCTAGAGCCGCTACCTTCCAGTCACTGGCTCCAAGATCAAAACCAAGGCGATATCCATCGAGATGCCCGCCCAAAGGTTTTGTTTTTTCTTTGGCTATAGGAAAATCTTCTTCTTTGGTTAAGACCACCTTCTCAAAGGGCCGCAAATAGGCTCGGGTCATCAAATCAACATCAAAAGCTCTAGCTCCATCCTGGGAATAGATTAGAGCAATGGGTTCAATAATCTCTGAAGGTCCCTTTAAAAAAAGGCGCCAGCCGCCTCTCATCCAAAGCAAATTCTTCACGATTCTTTCAACATAAAACAAGTTGGCTTCCTTGGCCTCTTCGGCCGAAGAGTCCAAGAGATTCGATTCCCAGGTTGAAAGACTACCGGCCTCTCTTTCAAGAGCAATTTTCACTGAAACTCGACTTGCGCTCTTAGCTACTTGCTGACGGAAAGACCTGTTCCAAAGGCATGCGGGAAGAAAGGAAGGATCGAGGGGAGGCTTAATCTTAGGAAAGCAACTCTCTTTGAATCTAAGGGGCATTTTTAGATTCATTTTTTTAAATTCCGACTCAATTATAATTTCTTTTTTCCTTCCTGAAAAGATTGAGGCCTAGATTATATTTTTTTATTCCAATCATATTATCATTGGCTGGTTCTTTTTTTCCTGTTTCTTTAGTATTTTTAAGCCAAGCCAATAGAACAGCCCACCCATTAATAGGCCGGTCAAACAATCGATAGCATGATGGTAACCAAGGTTGATAGCGGCCAAGGCGATCAAGGGTAAGAAAACTGATAAAACCAAGGCGAAAGGACTTCTATATCGCCAACAAGACAGAGTTAGCCCCGTCGCCGCGCTAAGATGAGAAGAAGGAAAAGCCGCTCCTCTGACTCCTTCTTTTTCTTGAATAAAATCGATTAAGCTACTTAAAAAAAGCGCCGTATCTTCTTCTCTATTTTTTGACCAGCTCAAATTGAGATAATTTGGACTTAAAGAGGGGAATAAATAGAAAAAAAGAAAATTGCTCAAATAAATTAAAGTTACTAGAAAAATAATCGAAGCGGTTAGAGCGTATCTTTTTTTTAAATAAAAAGGGATAGTGGCTGCTGGAAGATAAAGATAATAGCTTAAATAAAAAAAGCTGAATATTTCTTTGAGCCAAGGCGGAGAAGACTTTCGGAAAAAATCAAGATTATCAAGACCGAAGAGATAATCTTCAGTTTTAAGTATAATGGGGGTTAAATCGAGAAGAAAAGTTACTTTCCCCCTTAAATGCCTCAACTCTATCCAGGAAAAGATAATGATCGCTACTGGATAAAAAGTTCTAATAAAAAGAAAAATATTTTTAGAGATCAAATCTTTCATTTTAGAAACAAAGAAAATTAGGCTAACTATTAGTATCAAGTGAAGAAGAGCGTGAATCTTCCAGTAGGGGAAAGTCGTTTGACCAACAAAAATTAAAATAACGATTAGCATAAGATAGGCTAGACAAAGAAGGTCGACTGGCTTAAGTCCGCACATTGAAACCCAATTAAAAGCTAATCAATAAAAACAATTGAAATCTAAAATAGGACTTCAACTTCAATGCTCGTAGCTTCGAGAGCTCGAAGCAATTTTTCTTTTTGATTTAAGAAAAAATCATCTTGGGCAAATCTCTCTAGCCCATGGCGGCGGTAAAAAGCGATAATCGACGGCAGATAATTCATTCGGTCAATAAAAACTTGGTTAACTTTGCCATCAAGCTGAGAAATAAGTCGCTCAGGATTACCTGGAAGTAAAGGGCCAAGAAAGGCGAAGGTTTTTAAGCCAGCTTTCTTAAGTTTCTCCAGAGCTTCAATCCGTTGACAGATTGGGGAAGCTCCAGGTTCAAATAGACGGGCTATCGATTCATTATCCGTTGTAATGGTTAAACCAACCTCAATCTCTTCGAAGCGACAAAAAAGATCAAGATCTCGGAGAACTAGGACATTTTTGGTTTGAAGGTTAATTGGGAATTTAAATTGAAGCAGAACCTCTAGAAGCCTTCGGGTCAACCGGTAACGACCCTCTAAAGGTTGATAAGGATCACAAACCGATGAGACCCAGACAACGCCTCGAGGGGCTCGGCCAATTTGGCTTTTAAGAATCTCAACGGCGTTGGCCTTAACATCGACAAAAGTCCCCCAAGGCTCTTTATGCCCACTATAACGAGGGATAAAAAGACGAGCGTAACAATAACGGCAACCCACTTGACAACCTCGGTAAGGGTTTAAGCAATAGTCAAAAATTTTAGACTTATTAAGAAGGCTGCGAACTTGAATCTCTCGGCCAATCATTTTTTCGATTTCCTGTAATTGCTTTCCCTTCCTATGATACCCTAAGATCATCTAAAGAGCTATTTTCTTTCTTACCCCTGAAGTCTTAACAATATCCTCCTTCGATTCACCCTTAAAGGTGATTGACCGGGTCAGATGAAGCCAAAATAATGGAAATTGACGATTTTAAAAATTTTTAATTAAAGGAAAAGGGTGATGTCACCGACATTTCAAGCAGCGGAGAGCCTTCGTAGTCGAGCTTTTGGCCTAAAAGCTCTGGTGGCTGATTACGATTCAGTTTCGCTCGAAATTCTCTGTGCCTACCTTAAAGAAATCGGGATGGAAGTTATAATAGCTAAAGATGGTCTGGCCGCTCTCGAATTGTTCCGCAATCAAAAGCCACAAATAGTCTTTCTCGAAGCCATGCTTCCCAAAATTAGTGGCTTTGACCTTAGTCAGCAAATCAACATCGAATCGCAAGGAAGAGTTCCGGTTATTATTGTCACTGGGATATATAAAGACACCCGCCACCGACTCGAGGCAATTCAAACTTATAAAGCCGCCGCTTTTCTAACCAAACCCTGGCAACGAGAGGAAATGGCTAAGACCATTATTGATGTTCTTGGTCCAGCGGTTAAGCCTGCGCCTGAAGAAGAGGATTTTAGCCTCGAATCTTTAGAGGAGTTGACGCCAATCTTAAAAGAAAAGCCGCCTCTCAAATCAAACAGACCTCTCATCCCTTCTATGCCTCAATCAAAGGAAACAACAGCGAAGGAACCACCCCCAGTTAGTGATGAAATTGATAAGCTCCTTGAAAAAACGTTAGCTGAACTTGGTTTTGAGGGCAAAAAAAAACCCTCCCCTGAGGCTAAAAAAGAATCTTCTATCAAGTTCCCGCCTAAACCAGAGGTCAAAACGATTACGCCTGAAATAAAGCCAAAAGAACCCGAAGGGAGACCGACTCCACCGAAAGCCCCTGAACCAAAAATCCTAGATTCCCAGGTTAAAGAAATTAAAACAACCGATAAGCAACCTGTCGAAATTCCATCAAAAAAAACGGCCAGTTTCTTTATGGTTGAAAAAGAAAAAATTATTGATACAGAAAAGTTACCCTTTGCTGTCTCGGCGGGTGATCAACCACAAACCTCTGAAGGAAAAGACATAAAAGTCGCTGAATCAACAAAGCCATCTCTATTCGAGGACAAAAAAGAGGAGGAAGGAAAAGCGCCCCTGACCAAATCCATAATTTATCCCAGCTATTTTACACCTGAACATGAAAACAAAAAAAGACCTACTTCGTTACTTATCTTTGGGGTAACTGGACTTGCAGCTTTAACTTTATTGGGAGTTTTGGTTTTTCGGCCGAAAAAGCAAGCTCCCTTACCAACAAACCCCCTCGTTGTTTCAAAGGAAGCTTTGACCACCGAGACAGGGCCAATCTTTTCTTCCAGACTGGAAGAACAAGAAATGTCCACCAAATTGCCCCAGACCAAAGAAACATCCCGTCAAAAGGAAAGTCTGTCTGGGTTGATTTCCTCTTTAAAAAAAGAAGAGACCTCAATTGAAGAAGTCCCTCCAGTTCTTGTGACTGAATCCAAAACAGCCCCCTTGGCTTTTCCAGTAACTCCTCCGCCTCAAGGGAAAATCGACAACCAGGTCTCACCGACAGCTCAAGAATCAACCGCAATTCAGGAAGGAGGAAAAACAACTTCAAAGGTTGAGCCATCTTTACCCCCACTAAAAGAAGGAGATCTTGTTCCTTTAGACCAAGTCGATATTCAACCTCGACCAATTCATGTGGTTCAACCGAGATATCCTGAGCCGGCCAAGCAGATGGGCCTTGAAGGGGTAATTGTGGTAAATGCTCTTATTTCCGAAAATGGTGAGGTTATTCGAACAGAAATTCTTCGAGGCTTAAAAAATGGTCGGTCGCTTGAACAAGCAGCTCAAAACGCCATCCGCCAATGGAAATTCACTCCGGCAGTCAAAGATGGGGTAAAGGTAAAAGTCTGGAAACCTATTGAAACCCGTTTCCGGCTTAAGCAATAATGAAAGAATGGAAAATAGGCGATGAAAGGAGAAAAGCCATGCCCTTAACCAAGGAGCAAGAGGAACTATATCGACGGACCATGATAGAAGCAAAGAAGATGCTTGAAGAAATTGATGCTCATATAGAAAGAGAGCTGCAGAAAGTGCGAGAAAAGTTAGCCGAACTTCAGGAATCGAAAAAATCTTTCCGCATGATCTATGAAGGTGCGGCTAAGCTTCTCGGCTTGGAGAGTGAGCTCGAGGAAGAAAAGGAAAGCGAGGCCTCAACCGCTCAAAGAATGTGAAGGCTTAAATTCAAATACTTCCAACTAAAAAAATAAAATTTTCTCCCCCCTTTTCTCTCCCATTGATGGTTAAAATATTTTTATCCCTTACTCTCTTCGGAGCCTCTGCCTCTAGAATTTAAATTTAAAAAAATTAATAGCCAGCTGTATTTAACAACACGTTAGCAATTTGAGATTTTTCTTTAAAATGAAGATTTTGTAAGGAAGAAATAAAGACTAATTATTGCCAACCCATAATGTTTGAGAGAAAATTAGGTTTCAAAGTTAGGTCTAAAAACAAAACGACCGAGGGAGAAAGAGAATGGCCCGAAAAAAAATTCATCTTATTGCTAATGCCCATCTTGACCCAGTTTGGCTTTGGCGTTGGGAGGAAGGAGCCTCAGAAGCTATGGCCACCTTCCGCCTAGCAGCTGAGCTCTGTTCATCTTTTCCTGAATTTATCTTTAATCACAACGAGGCCCTCCTTTATGCTTGGATCAAAGAATATGAGCCAAAACTTTTTGAGACAATCCAGAAGCTCGTTTCTGCTGGCAAATGGCATATTATGGGCGGCTGGTTTCTTCAACCTGATGTCAACCTGCCTTCAGGAGAAAGCCTCGTCCGCCAAATTCTTTATGGCCGTCAATTTTTTAAAGAATATTTTGACGTCGAACCTCATACGGCCATCAACTTCGATTCCTTTGGTCACAGTCGAGGACTGGTTCAGATTTTGGCCAAGAGCGGTTATGACTCCTACATCTTTTGCCCACCATCTCCGGCTGACCTCACACTACCAGCCGAAGAATTTATTTGGGTTGGATTTGATGGCTCAGAAATAATGGCCGCCCGAGCCCCTGCCCATTACAATTCTCGTCTTGGGCGGGCTCGAGAGAAAGTTGAGGCTTGGCTAAAATCTCAGGTTGAAAGAAAACTAAGTTTTGTTCTTTGGGGTGTCGGCAATCACGGTGGTGGTCCTTCCCAAAAAGACTTAGAAGATCTTAAAGCACTAATCAAAGAAAGGAGAGATGTTCAAATCAAGCATTCAACTCCAGAAGCATTCTTTAAGGATTTAAAGCTCCAGAAAAAATCGCTCCCTCGATGGCTAAAAGATCTTAATCCCTGGGCTGTCGGCACTTACACGTCGATGAATTTAATTAAAAAATATTATCGGGAGCTGGAAAGTGAATATTTTCTAACTGAAAAGATGGCTACGGCCGCCTATTTTCAAGGTTTCATGCCCTATCCAGCTGAAGAATTAAAACAAGCCCTTTATGATCTTCTTTTTGTTCAATTCCACGACATTCTTCCCGGGTCAGCTATAAAATCGGCCGAAAAAGACTCTCTCCGAATGATAAATCATGGTCTCGAAATTCTTTCAAGAATAAAAGCTAAAATCTTCTTTCTCCAAGCTTCAGCTGAAGCCCGAGCTAAAGACGGGGAAATCCCCATTTTGGTTTTCAATCCCCATCCTTTTCCCTTTACAGCCCTGCTGGAAGTCGAATTCCAACCCCACGAAATGAATTGGGAAGGCGGCTTTTGGTGGCCTCACCTTGAGCTTGGGGGTGAACCAGTCCCATGTCAGGTAGAAAAGGAGGAAAGCAATCTAAATGTGGAATGGAGGAAAAAGATTGTCTTTGAGGCCTCGTTAAAACCTGGAGAAATACTTCGCTATTCCTGCTTTCTCGAAAGAAAAGAAGCTAAACCCCACAGGGAAATCAAAGAAGAAGATGGGTTTATTTATTTCCATTCTAACGAACTTGAAGTAATCATCAATTGCTCAACCGGATTAATCGACCGCTTAAAGGTTAAAGGCCAAGAAATTTTTGAAGCTGGGGCTTGTACTCCTTTAGTAATGATGGATAATGCAGACCCCTGGGGAATGTCGGTAAAGGGCTTTCGGGAAATCATCGGTCGCTTTGAACTTTTGCCATCGGAAAAGAAAAGCTGGGAAATTCAAGGACTTACTTTGCCTTTACCATCAGTGAGGGTTATTGAAGATGGTCCAATAAGAACAATTATTGAAAGTGCCTTCGGCTACAATCTCTCCCTTCTTCTGCTTCGTTATAAATTGCCTAAAAAAGGCACAGAAATAGAAATTGAAGTTAGAGTTTATTGGCAAGAAAAAGATCGATTCCTTAAGCTTAGCATACCTACCACTTTTCACGAGGCTTGGTTTTTAGGCCAAACGATTTATGGAGTAGAAGAACTTCCCGTCGATGGGCGTGAGACAGTTAGTCAGAAATGGGTGGCCCTAATCTCAAAGAATCAAGATTTGGCCCTAACTTGTATTAATGATGGGATCTACGGCTCGGATTGTCGAGCTGGGGAAATTCGTCTTTCCTTGCTTCGGTCACCCGCTTATGCCGCTGATCCAGTTCCTGACCGGCCAATGATAGCCCAAGACCGTTTTATCCCGCGACATGATCAAGGAGAAAGAATATTTCGCTTCTGGCTAAATGCTGGGCCTATTGAAGAAAGGCTTACCCTGATTGAACGAGAAGCTTTAATTCACCACGAAAAACCAATGGTCTTAGCGCATTTTCCCGCGGGCAATGGGAAAAAAGTTAAACCTTTGCTTATTATTGATAACCCAGCAGTTATAACACCTGCCATTAAAAGAAGCGAAAAGGGAGAAGACCTCATTATCAGGATTTTCGAGACCACAGGAAGGGACCAAGAAGTTACCCTAGATTTGCCTCTCTTTGAAGCTAAAAAGAAAATGAAGCTAAAACCTTTTGAAATCAAAACCATTCGCTTTGAACCTAAGAGAAAAAAATTTGTTCAATGTAATCTTTTGGAAGAACCTATAAGAAAATCATAAAAAAATTATAAGTGGCTGAAAGCAAATTTTTTATTGACTCAAAAAATAAATTTTGGAAGAAAGTCAGAGGACTAATTTAAGCTGAAAGTAATGAATTGCCTACATCAAGGTGAAATCCTTTCGGTTATCTCAGCTTTAGCTTGGGCCGTGGCCGTTATTCTTTTTAGAATAAGCGGGCAAAAAATCTCTCCTCTTGCTCTTAATCTCTTTAAAAGTACCTTAGCCAGCTTTCTCCTCTTGTTCTCGGCCTGGATCTTCTTCCCTGAAAATAGTCTCATTAATTTTAAGTCCTTTATTCTTTTGATTATAAGTGGCTTTTTCGGCATTGCTCTTTCGGATACTCTTTTTTTTATTTGCTTGAATAATCTTGGAGCTAGTATAACAGCCATTGTTGAATGTCTTTACAGTCCCTTCGTCATCGCTTTGTCGATTCTCTTTTTAGGAGAAACAATAAAAGAGAGACAGCTCGTTGGGGTTGGCCTGATATTAGCGGCAATCATCGCTATCAGCTGGCCTCACCAAACAAAATTCGAAATTGATCAAGTTAGAGCTAAAGCCCATCAGCTTATTTCAGGTATAATTGCTGGCACCCTTTCTATGCTGTTTACGGCAGTTGGTATCGTCATGATTAAACCATTGCTTTCCCAGTTGCCTATTTTCTGGGTGGCAGCTATCAGAATGACAGCCGGGGCTTTATTCCTTTGGCTTGCCCTCCTTTGCTTTCCTTCGCGAAAAAAAATTCTTCAACCCTTATTTATTAGTTCGAATTGGGGAATAATGACGACCGCTTCGCTTATCGGCGCTTATGGAGGCATTATTGCTTGGGTGGCTGGAATGAAATATACAGCAGCTTCGATTGCTGCTTCTTTAAATCAATTAAACACCGTTTTTATTTTTGGGCTGGCGGTCCTTTTCCTTAAGGAAAGAATAAATCTTTTACGTTTTCTGGCTTTTATTGTAGCCTTGGTGGGGGCTTTTCTTGCTTCCTGGGCCTGAATTTTAAAAATTTGCTTTAATTCTATTCTTGCCCTTGCGCAATTTTCACATCAACCCAGAAAGAATACTTTTTGGGAGTTGATCCTAGGCGCGGACCACCGCCTCCGCCTGCGGTCAAACCGCCCTCATCTTCCTCTCCGCTGAGCGTTCTTTCTAGAGAAGTTTCAGTAGCTCTGGCTGTCGTTCCCTGTTCGGCCATTCGAGCCATCATAGCTTTTCTCATTTCCGGAGTCATTCCACCCCATTCAAAACCAATCCTTAACGCTTGTCCAGGCTGGAAACCAATACCAGCGACATAATCAGTGGAGGGAACCATGGGGACACGAAATTCATAGATTATACTTTTGCCACTTCGGCCCACTCTGAAGGAAGGAGGAGCTACTCCTGGTTGATTATGAGGAGGATAAATCTCACCTTTTTTCCCTACGACCATGGCTTCGTAAAAAAGATATCGAGCTTTTGGATTTTCCCTAAGCTTAGCTTTTTGCTCTTCAGGTAAAGTTGTTGCCTGTTTTTCCATGAGAGCAATTAGCTCCTCACCAGTTACATTTTTGCGGGTAAATCTTATTCCGAAATCTTTGCTCTTTTTATTAGCTGGACTGAAGTAAATGGTCATTCCCGTTTCGTTAATCGTACTCAAGAATTTTGGATCATTAAAAATAAAGAGAATATAGAGGTTTCGGCCATCATGGCGGAAAGCATAATCAATGGCCAGTTTATTATCTGTAACCAAAGGAGGCTCAGTCCATTCATCTTTATTCCCATCAAGTGAGACAACTATTGGAGCCCAAATTGCTTCAATAACTTTCTGTTGACCAGATGAATTAACTATCAGAATAAAGATTGAAATAGTCAAACCCAACCACGAACATCCTCTCTTTTTTCTCATGGTCAGCTCCTTTCTTAAATTTTTACGTATTATATTTTGACTCAATTGTTTCACCGCTGTCAAATTCTATCTCCTGGCAAAAATTTCGAAACTAAAAAAGATTCAACCGGCCAATTTATGATCATTTTTTAATTTGAGTAAGGAAAATATCTATGCTATACAAAGCCCTATGGAAAGTAAATCTAAGGTAGCTCGCTCATCATTTGTTGTCGGCTCAGCCACTTTAGCTTCGCGTCTTTTCGGTTTAATAAGAGAACAAACCTTTGCTTATCTTTTTGGCGCCGGAACAGCGACCGACGCCTTTATCGCGGCTTTTAGGCTGCCCAATTTACTTCGTGATCTATTTGCTGAAGGCGCTTTATCAGCCGCCTTTGTTCCTGTCTTTACCGACCATTTATTAAATAAAGGTAAAAGGGAGGCCTTTCGGCTAGCCAATTTAGTTATTAATGGAATTGCATTGATCCTGGCTTTAATAATTGCTATCGCCATCCTCTTAACTCCCTATCTTGTTCGTCTCATTGCCCCAGGATTCAGTCGTGTCCCTGGAAAAGCTGAACTAACGGCTCTTTTAGCTCAAATTATGTTTCCTTTTCTTCTTTTTATTTCCCTTGCAGCTATTTCTATGGGGATGCTTAACACCCTACGTTATTTTGGGATACCGGCTTTAGCCCCTGTTTTTCTTAATTTAGGCATGATCCTAGCTGGCTTTTTCATCTCCCCCTATTTTTCCCCTCCAATAATTGGTATGGCTATTGGAGTCCTGCTTGGCGGTCTTGGCCAATGGCTTTGTCAATTGCCTACTCTTTTTAAAGAAGGTTATCGATATCAACCCATCATCTCTTTCCAAGACCCAGGTTTTCGGAAAATTCTCATTCTGATGACTCCAGCTGTCCTTGGTCTGGCCTCGACTCAAATCAATATTTTCGTCAACACTATCATCGCCTCTCTCCTACCGGAGGGCAGCCCATCCTATCTCAACTATAGCTTTCGTCTCATGCACTTCCCTTTAGGAGTATTTGGAATCGCCGTTGCCACGGTTACCCTGCCTATAGTCTCGGCTTATGCTACAAAAAAGGATGTAACCAATGTTTTAGCCACTTGTCGCTCTTCCCTTGAACTCGTGGCTTTTCTAACTTTGCCGTCAACCTTGTTTCTTATTATCGTCAGACAACCCTTAATTTCTGTTCTTTATGAGCACGGTCGATTTACTTATGAAGATACAATTGCTACCTCGCAGGCTCTTTTGTTTTATGCTTTCGGTTTATTTTTTTTTGCGGCGACGAGGGTTGTTGCCCAAGTTTTCTATTCCTTCCAAGACACAAAAACACCAGTTAAAATAAGTTTCGTAGCCATTGCCACCAATATCTTCCTTAACCTCATTTTGATGAAGCCAATGAGCTTTCGCGGCCTGGCGTTGGCTACTTCCCTTTCAGCTATGGTTAATTTTATTGTTTTGAGCTTTGTTATGACCAAAAAATATGGATCAATAAATTGGTCGGTCTGGTTAAAGTCAGTAATTAAGATTCTTATAGCTTCTGGCATAATGGGCGCAGTTCTCATCTTGGTTGGTCTCATTTGGCCACTTAATCTTGGCCAAACTTCCTTGCGATCAAAAATCATTTATCTAGCTAGTATCTTGGCTATTTCAGCCCTCAGCTATGCTTTTGCGTGCTCTTTATTAAAAATTAAAGAGCTAGGTTTCCTATGGAGTGTTTTAAAGAAATCTAAAAAGAAAGAAAATCTCTCCATTTTTTCTCTATAATTAGCGATTTAAGCTAGAGTGGTTTCTAACACCAAAGCAAGCTTTTCGCCTTTAATATAAGCCTAATCATTAGCCCAGTCTTCATTATATCTTCGCCTAATCTAACGATTTGTTCTCTCCAATCATCTCCCTCAATAACCAGAGAGGCTAACTTCTCAGCTAAACGAGCTTTATCCCACTGAGCTCCTTTCGCCAAAATATGCCCCATCAAATGAACCTGGCACCGCGGCCAAGTGGCCCCTAACCATCTTAATTGCCAACTGAAGACCTTGATGAGCCCAAGAAATAAACAACTTGACCAGCCTCACCCCATACCCCATAGGCTATCATGATCGCTATAGCTATCAATTTCTCTCATAGCGCACCTTCTCATAAATCGCATCTATCCTCATCCTCTCACCTAAACCTCGGGTCATCTCGAAACTTGAGAAGCTGAAAGGCCTTCTATCCTAGCACTTTGGCTAATCACCCCATCTTCCGCGTCGAAACACCCTCAATAAAGAGCGCTTCCTCTCGCTCTGAAAAATAGGAATATACCCCTCCTTTCCCCACCCCAAGCTGGTCGGCAGTTTCCTTATCCTTACCCCAGAAAAATAGGTCCGCCACTTCACCGAAAGCTCATAGCAATTTCTCAAATATTGCCTTTTAATTCCTTTGAGCCATCGTAATCATAACCTCATTTCTTTTTAGATTTTCATCTTAAAAAAAGTTTATGATGGCTACCTTCTCTAAATCAAATTGCGAACTATTTTGTACATTAGCATTTTAAGGAAATGGAAGATTTATATCTCTTTTTCAAGGGGAAAGATTATTTTTAATTTTTTTGGTTGGCAATGACAAAAATTGATTTTTTTTGCGTCTTTTAATCAAGGAAAAGGAAATTTCTCTTTAGCCAGAAGCGAATTAGCTCTAATTAAGTAAACATCGCTATAAGCTTGGATGACAAGCAGAAGAAAGGATTAAATAAAGTAGTTCCTTAAATTGACAAGAGGATGGATGAAATGAAAAAACTACTTTTTTGGATTTTAGCGCTGATTATTACTTTAGGAACTGCAGTTTATCAGAAAATAACAGGGCCGATAAAATATATCGAGGGGAAAGCCTATTTTGATACTCTTGAAATTCCTTATAAACTGCCTCGATTTCATGAAACCAGCTCAGATTGCCCGATTCAACTAGTCGTGCCTGATGAAAATATTTTGGCTTATGTGGAATACCGACCCTATAATTCTGATGATCTTTGGACAAGATCAGCCTTTAAACGAAAGGGAGATTTAATAACTACATATATTTCCCCTCTCCCTAAAAGTAATATCATCGAATACCGCCTCGTTCTTTTTGATAATGATCGAGATCTTGAAATAAGTATTCCTAAATATGGTTTTGTCGTTATGCACTGGCACCATCCAGTCCCAACCCCTTTTCTTATTCTGCATAATACTATTCTTTTCTTTGGTCTTTTCTTAGCTCTTCTAACTGGGTTAGAAGCTACCGTTCGATCAGGTCGACCGTGGCGACTGGCATGTCTTGCAACCCTATTTCTTTTCCTAGGTGGTCTTGTCCTTCGCTCGATTGTAGAAAAATATTCTTCTGGAATTTGGTGGTCAGGTTTTCCAGTGGGCGATGATCTTTTCGATAACAAGATGTTCTTAACTTTCCTCGGCTGGCTAACTCTTTTAAGCTTTAAGCTAAGAGGAGAGATTGCCAGGGGATGGTTTATAGCCGCTTCTTTGTTCACCTTGGGCGTTTTTTTGATTCCTGTGGATTGGCTCAACCCTGTGCCCCCTATTACCTACCGACTTCCTCCTTATTGAAAGAGGACATCACTAAGGACAAAAGAGAAGATATCGTTTTTCCTTTATTCTCAGTAACTTAGCCGAGGTCGGAATTTAATCTTGGATATAAGATCAGAAGCTTTTGCTTTTAACGAAGGATGGGAGGCTGCCTCTTCGGCCATTTTTAAAGCTTTAGTCATCATCCCTGCCTTAAAATAACAAATGGCCCCATTATAAAGGCAAGTTGCTTTCGTCAGAAGAATATTCTCAAGCTGAGCTTCCTTTCTTCGTAATTGAGCTTTTTTCCTCTCATCGCTCATTTCGGAAGCTTCAATTTCTTTCATTTTAGTTCTAATTGCCAGCGCCTGATTTTCATATATCCTAGTAGCTCTCTCATAATATTCACCAGCCATCGACCATTTTTCCCGACGGGCTTCAAGTCTAGCTAAACCAAGCAGGGCTTCTGCGTTAGCCGCATCAAATTCTAGCGACTTCTTTAAATTCTCCTCAGCCAAGGGCAAAAAATCAAGTTCCAGGGCTACTGTCCCAGTTAAAGAAAAAACTTCAGAACTTGTGGGCAATCTCCCTTTAGCCTCTTCACAATGAGTTAAAGCCTCATTGAATCGATTTAAACGGTAAAGGTTCCAGGCCATCCAATAATGGGCTTCGCCTAAGAGCCAATAGCCAAGATCAATCATTTCCTGCAAGCCTTTGATGGCTTCATCATGACGGCTAAGATAGCTTAAGCAAATTGCTTTACCTAGCATTGCTTCTCGATAGCCAGGTAAAAGGCCTAAGGCCGCTTCATACATTTCCATGCTTTTTTCGAGTTCCTCTAAGTGAAAATAAACACTGGCCAGCGATATGGCGATAATCGGCGATTCAGGGAAAGCTTTCCAAGCCTGAAGATAATGTTTTTCAGCTGAAATTAAAAGGCCGCGCCTTATAGCTGCTTCACCTAGGAAATAATGGGCTTCGTAAAATTCAGGTTCTTCCTGAAGGAGCTCGTCTAGCAAGTCTTTTCTTGGGATAGGCTCTGAAATTATAGCTAACTTAAAGCGAACCAAGCGACTTCGCGGGAAAAGCGAAAGGACAGTTAAGGGTTTTAATTCGGAATTTCGATAAGAAAAAAAATGGGTATAAGCAGTTAGCCAGAAATAGGCGGCAACTTCATCTTCCTGAGCTCGTTTTTCCATTCTTTTCATCCGTTGTTCGGCCTCTTCTTTTAGCCGGTCAAGATCTTTTTTCCATTTTTCCCAATCCTGAACTTTCGACTTAGCTTCAAATTGCCGATCATCATAGGCCATAATGCCTTTTGATTTGACCGAAGCACTTTTGACAATTTCATAAAAATCGGCCAGTTCGATTAACTCAATTTCAGAAAATGAAAGAATCCTTTCTGAAGACAGGAAAGAAGCAAACTCACTTAGGGTTGAGGTGGTTAAACCAAGTTCCTTTTCCCTCATGGCTAAAAGTAGCCCGGTTCGCAAATAAAGAAGCAAGGCTCGGGCCTTAAGTTCAGGCCAAGGAGAAGTTAGCGTAATCAGTGGCCTTAATCCTTCTAAGGCCTTTTTAAACCCAAAATAACAGCCTCGGCCAAGCTCGCTTTGGGCTATTTTAATTGAAGTCTCAAAATTAAGGCTGAGGGAAGGTGGAGGTGAAGTTTTAATTTTGGGTCGGGGAGCACAAGAAAGCCAAAAGAATAAGCTTAGCCAAATCAAAAATAAAAATATTAGTTTTACAATTTTTAAAAAAACTTTCTTAAAATTCATTCTTCTGTCCTTTATTCTTTGCCTTCTAGCTTGATAATTTTTCCTTTTCTTAAAGGTTTTTTAATTTATTTGCATCTATTGGTTCTTATTGTTTAAATGTAATTCTTCCCCCTTCTGAAAAAGGAGTTTATTCTCTCGTTATTTTTATCTAATCCCTAAGCATTTAGAAATAAAACAGCCTCTTTTGAAGGGCTGGCTGGCGGCCCAAGGGTTGAGAAAAGGAAAGGAAGCGGGTTTGAAGAAAACCTTTCCAACCAGCCCAAAGCCAGTATATAAGCAAAAAATAAGCTTGTCAAAAGGCCTCCTAAGCAAGAAATTGAGAGCCTTTGGCCTTAGAATTAAAGCCGTTCTTGAAAATTTAGTTCAGAAAATTAGACCGAGGGATAAAATTGATTTTGAATTTTCCAATTCAAATGAGTTATTATCAAGCCTTAAGAATTTAAATTAAGGAAAGAAAACATGAGCTTTCAAGATTATTTTTTTAAAGAAATTCCTAGACGGGAGTTCCTCGAATTGAGCCTCAAAGGCAGTGTGGCTTTGGCTTCAGCTGCGACGCTTCTTTCAAATCTACTTTCTGGCGAAACCCAGCCTAAAGAGATCGTTTCCCTATTTTCCCGTGAGGATCTTAATAAAGTTATCCAACAGGCCTTAAGATATGGTGGTGATTTTGCTGAAGTTTACTTAGAGCATCGCCTCTCTCGAAGCCTTCTTCTTGAAGAAGGGAAATTTAAAAGCGCCATCTATCGTTTAAGCCAGGGAGCTGGGGTTAGAGTTATGGCTGGCGACAAAACTGGTTATGCCTATACTGATGAACTAACTATGGAAAAATTACTTCGAGCCGCTGAGGTAGCTTCTTATATTGCTCGGAATGGAAAGACCATCAAGCCAGTCCCAATTAAAGAGCAGAAGGGTCCTAACTACATCACCGTAAAAATCCCCTTGCAAATAGTGGCTGATGAAAAGCGGCTAGAAATAATGCAAAGAGCTCATGAGGCGGCTTTAGCCTATGATGCTCGGATCAAAATGGCCTCGATCGATTATTACGATGAAATCCGAGGCCGAGTAATTGCTAATAGCGAAGGCCTTTATATTTTTGATGAGCTGCCTTTGATTTTCTTTACTGTCCAGACTTTAGGCGTAGGAAACAACACTTCTCATTTAGGCCGAGAAAGAATTAGTCGTCGCTGTGGAATAGAGCTCTTCGATGAAATCAAGCCGGAAGATGTCGCTCGGACATGTGCTCGAGAGTCAGTCGCAATGCTTGAGGCCAAGGAGGCCCCAGCTGGCAAAATGGATGTCGTTGTTCAGAATGGCTGGGGAGGTGTTCTGGTTCATGAAGCCGTTGGTCATCCCTTGGAAGCGGATAATATCGCCAAAGGTATTGGTATTTTTGTTGGCAAAATGGATAAAAAAGTAGCTAGCGACGTTTTTACCCTGGTCGACGATGGTAGCCTCCCCAATTTCCGGGGGACAACTAACTTTGACGATGAAGGAACACCCATGAAGCGAAATGTCTTGATTAAAGATGGAGTTCTAGTAAAGTTCATGACCGATCTTCTTTCAGCCAAGCAGCTAAAAATGGAAAAAACTGGCAATGGTCGCCGCGAAAGCTTTCAGTTTATGCCTATCCCTCGGATGACTAATACCTTCATTGAAAGAGGGAAAGATAATCCCCAGGAGATTATTGCCTCAACCAAGAAAGGTCTTTATGTTCAGAGCATAAGCGGCGGTAGTGTCAACCCCATTACCGGTGTTTTTAACTTTACTTGTCGAGAAGCTTATCTTATTGAAAATGGCCAAAAGACCATCCCCGTTAAAGGAGCCACGCTAGTCGGCCATTGCCTTGACATCATTCAAGGAATCGATGCAGTGGGCCATGATCTTGATTTTGGTCCAGGAATATGCGGCAAAGGTCAGATCGCAGAAGTTACGGCTGGCCAACCAACGGTAAGAATTAGAGGAATTAACGTTGGTGGAACCAGAGGACGGTGAAGGAAAGGAGTTAGGATAAGATTAATACCTTATACCTTATTATACCTATAGGAATAGTAAAATATAAAGTTAAATGAATTTTAATTTCAGCCAAAAAAGGAAAAGGAAAAGGAAAAAAGAAAACAAGAGAAAAAGAGGAAGATAGGGGTAGGTCAGAAAAAATAAAAGAACTTGATTGATTGAAATAGAAAGGAGCTCAACATGGACTTTAAAGATTTGGCTAAACAAACAATAAAAAAGTGTTTAAAAAAAGGAGCTGAAGCCGCTGAAATTTATCTTGAAAATGGTCGTAATTTAACCATTGAAGTTAGAAATGGAGAGATCGAGAGGATTCAAGAAGCTGCTAGCTATGGAGCAGGCCTAAGGATCATCATTAAAGGTCGAATGGCTTTTGCTAGTTCTAATGATCTCAAAGAAAAATCTTTAGATGAGGCCATCAATCGAGCTATTGCTTTCGCTAAAATCACTTCGGCCGATCCAGCCAATGTTCTCCCCGATGACCCTAGGGTTAGTCCAGTAGAAGGACTCTATGATCCCCTGATTAGACAAGTTCCGATTGACGAAAAAATAGAATTATTGCGTCGCCTTGAAAAATTAGCCATGAAAGATTCCCGAATTACTAAAAGCGGTGGGGCCACTTACCGAGAGGGAGAAGGAGAAATTATCCTAGCCAATTCCAATGGCTTACTTAAATCTTTCCAGGCCACAGTTTGTGGTTATGGAATTGAGGTCGTGGCCGAAAAGGGCGAACAAAAATCTTCAGGCAGTGATTTTCGTCAACGCCGCTTTTATGCTGATTTGCCTCCCCTGGAAGAAGTAGCCTCCAAAGCCGCCCGCGAAGCTTCGGAAATGCTTGATCCCCGGCCAGTGAAAACTCAGCGGGCCGCCGTCATCTTTGATCGCGAAGTGGCCTACGCTCTTCTTGGGGGAATCCTGTCTGCCTTAAATGGAGAAAGAGTCCTTCAGGGAGCTAGTTTTCTTGGAAAAAAATTGGGCCAAAAAATTGCGTCTGATTTCCTTACTCTCATTGACGACGGACTTCGACCCAAAGGATTAGCCAGCAAACCCTTTGATGGCGAAGGAGTAGCTACTCAAAGAAGAATAATCGTCCATAAAGGTATTCTTCAAGGCTATATGTATAATACCATAGTAGCCAAAAGAGCCGGCGTCGAGAGCACTGGAAATGCTAGCCGCAACAGCTTCTCCAGCCTTCCTGGGATTGGCCCTCATAATTTTTATATGGAAGCAGGTCAGGCCAAACCTGAAGATATAATTAAAGCGACGAAAACTGGCTTTCTAGTAAAAGAAATCACTGGCTATGGGATTAATCCTGTAAATGGTCACTTCAGCGGCGGAGCTTCTGGTTTCTGGATTGAAAATGGACGAATTGCCTTTCCAGTCAAAGGCTTAACGATAGCAGGTTCAGCCGATGAAATTCTTTTTGGTCTTGATTTGGTTGCCAATGACCTTGATTTAAACCGGATTGTAGCTGCTCCAACTTTCCGAGTTAAGGCTCTTCAAATTGGCGGCGATTAAAAGGAAAAAATCAAATCGAAAAAAGCTCTTTAGTGGAAAAATTAGGGTCAGAAGTCAAATTAACTCCTAGCCTTCTTAATCCAGCTTCGTCACCAGGAGTGGGCATATGGGTCAAGTGAACCTCACAACCTCGAAGATATTTTAATTTTTCTAGAGCCAATTGAACCGTTGGGTTAGTTGAAGCATTGATACTTAAGCTGATTAGAACTTCTTCAAGGTTGAGGCTTACGGCCTTTGTTCCGATAATATCTTCCTTCATTCTCCGAATGGATTCAATAATGGAGGGCGAAAGAAGGTGAATTTTATCAGGAATTTCAGCTAGTTTTTTAATGGCGTTGAGGACCAAACTTGAGGCCGCGTGCATTAAAGGCGAATTTTTCCCCGTAACGATAGTTCCGTCTTTAAGTTCAATAGCGGCGCCACAATAAACTCCCTTATGCCCTTTACCTTTTTCCATCGCTTCCCGAGCTGCCTCACGAGCTGCTACCACCACGCGCCGATTTTCCGGCTTAACTTCAAGTTCTTTCATTAAAAGCTCGACTCTCTGGACGGTTTCCTTTTCTATAAAGCCCATAGCGTATTCACAGGCATAGCGAAAATAACGGCGAATTAATTCTTGCCGCGCCGCCTCCTTAACTACCTCTTCATCAATTATGCCAGCGGCCACACAATTTACCCCCATATCCGTAGGCGATTTATATATTGACTCTGAGCCTGTAATCCTTTCTAAAATCCTCTTGACCACGGGAAAAATCTCAATGTCCCGATTGTAATTAATAGCGACAACACCATAAGCCTCTAGATGAAAGGGATCAACGAGGTTAAAATCGCCGATATCAGCGGTGGCAGCCTCGTAGGCCACATTAACTGGGTGCTTTAAAGGCAGGTTCCAAATAGGGAAAGTTTCAAATTTAGCCAGCCCAGCGGCCACTCCTCGTTTGTGTTCATGATAAAGCTGAGAAAGACAAGTGGCCAGCTTGCCACTTCCAGGGCCAGGTCCAGTTACCACAACTAAAGGCTTCTCCGTTTCAATAAATTCATTAGCTCCATAGCCTTCATCGCTGACAATAGTATCGACATCTGTTGGATAACCTTTGGTATAAGCATGGGTATAAACTCTGAGGCCTCGTCTTTCCAGCTTATTTTTAAATATTTTTGCAGCCGGCTGATTCTCAAACCGGGTAATAATTACCCCCTTGACCTCAAGGGCCCATTCTTTAAGCTCATCTATCATTTTTAGGGCGTCAGCCTCATAAGTGATGCCAAAATCAGCCCGTAACTTCCTTTTCTCGATATCACCCGCATAAATACAAAGCAAAATTTCAGCCTTATCCCGCAGAAGCTGGAGCAGTCTCATTTTGATATTAGGGTCATAGCCGGGAAGGACTCGGGCTGCGTGATAATCATAAAGAAGCTTACCACCAAATTCGAGATAGAGCTTATTGTTAAATCTCTTAATTCGCTCTAAAATAGCCCTAGTTTGAACTTCGAGGTATTTTTCGTTGTCAAAGCCAACTTTACCCATCCTGAAAATTTTCTCCTCTCAATTTGAAAACCTTTTATGCCCTCTTTTTTTAATTAAGTCAAATCTTATTAGAACTATTCCCTGGCTTTTCTTTAAGCTTTAATAATAATATAACCAAGGCAAAATAAAAGATGAAACCACCATGAGAAGGAAGCAATCCTGGTTGGAGTAATTAATTGACAAAAATTGCTTTTTTTGTCTCAATCTACTTCGAGAGATTAGGTCTATGGCTATATGATTGAAGCTAATTAGAACTAAAAAATAATTTATCCTAAAAGCAAATGAAGATACCAACTTAACCGGAATTTTTTAAGTAAGATTAATGATTAATTGCCGCCGCTGCCAACAAGAAAAAGCTGCCCAAGCCATCGGTCTAGGCCCATCTTGCCTAAAAGAAGTCGTTACTGAGGAAATCATTAGCCAAGCTCATTTCTCCCGCCAAAAATATGGACTTCCGTCTTCTCCCCCAAGGAATAAACCTGGCTTACTCTGTAGTTATTGTGCCAATGAATGCCAACTAGGTGAGGGCCAGGTAGGTTTTTGTGGTCTTAGAATTAATCGAAGTGGTCGAATTAATTCGCTAGCGCCTGAAAAATATTTTGCCGCCTCTTTTTATTATGACCCATTGCCGACTAATTGTTGTGCCGCTTGGTTTTGCCCTGGCTCAAAGGAAAGAGGCGTCAATCTCGCTGTCTTTTTTTATGGCTGCAATTTTGATTGTCTTTTCTGCCAAAATGCCACCCACCGCCTGATTCGGATAACTTCCTTCTTATCCTTAGAAGAATTAGTCAAAGCGGCTCTAGTCCCTCAGGTAAGATGCGTCTGCTTTTTTGGCGGCTCACCAGAACCTCAGCTTCCTCTGGCAATTGAAGCTAGCCAGGAAATAACACGTCAGGCCAAACGAAAAATTCGGATTTGTTGGGAGTGGAATGGCGGTGGCCACCCCACTCTTGTCCAAAAAGCAGCCGAGATCAGTCTAGAAACGGGTGGCACAGTTAAATTTGATTTAAAAGCTTGGTCCCCTGCCATCGGCCGCGTTCTCTGCGGGGTTTCTCTCGACCGGTCTTTTGAGAATTTAAGCCGGCTCGGCCGCCTTTTCCCCCAAGCTGATTTCTTAACCGCTACGACTCTCCTTGTTCCTTTTTATATCGATGAAGGAGAGGTCGAGTCTATCGCTCGTTTTTTAGCTTCTATTAATCCTGATTTCCCCTATTCCCTCCTTATTTTCCATCCTGACGATCGTCTTCGAGATTTGCCCATAACTCCAAAGCAACAAGTTCAAGCTTGTTATGAAGCGGCCAGACGTTATTTAAGGAGAGTCAATGTGGGCAATTTACATCTTTTAGAAAGGATTTTATGAAAAAAGGTCGAATCTTTTTTTCCTGGTTCTGGGTCATCCTTTGTGCTGCTTCCATCTTCGCCATCGTTCCTCTGGCAAGGTCAATTCAAAATTTAGTAACTCGGACCTTGGGTCGCGCCGCTTTTGGCTATTTTGTTCTTTTTTCGATAGCTCTTTTTTTTGTCCTGATAATTTGGTTACTTGTTTTTCGGCTTAAAATTCGGAGAATTTCGAGTTACCTTTGTCTGACTCTAGTTAGTTCGACCTATGTTTATTTCACCCTAAAACTTTGGGCCCATCCGGAAGAAGCCATTCATTTCCTCGAATATGGTTTATTAAGTTTTCTTCTTTTTCGGGCTTTAAGGAACCATTTCTCTGACTTGTCCATTTATTTCTCGGCCTTATTTCTTGGTTCCTTCGTCGGCCTATTGGACGAAATTCTTCAATGGATAACTCCAAAAAGATACTGGGATTTTCGAGATGTTGGCCTAAATGCTTTAGCTGTTTTTCTCTTTCAAATAGCGCTGGCTTTTGGGCTTCAACCAAGGGGAATCTCTCTATCAATTTCGCCTCGGAGTTTGCGCTTCGCCTCTTTAACCTTGGCAGCCAATTTAATTCTCCTAGGCCTATGCTTTTCTAATACCCCGCAAAGAGTAGCCCAGTACAGCCGCTTCTTACCTGGTCTGTCTTTTCTAGAAAAAGAAGAAATTATGCATGATTTCCAAATAAAAAAGCATCATCTGCCCGGTTTAGGGATCTTTTTTTCTCGTCTTGAGCTCGAAGAATTAAAGATGATTGATCGACAAAGAGGTAAAGAATTAGCCAATCTTCTTCATCAGTGGGCCGAAAAGCCCTATGAAGAATTCTTAAGGACTTTTGGGGCTCAAAAAGAGCCCTTTCTTCATGAGTTTCGGGTTAGACTTTTCCGTCGTGACCAAAAATTAAAAGAAGCCCAACAATTACCTCCTGGTCGAAAAAAAGACAAAGCTTTATTGGCTGCCTATCGAGAAAATCTCTTTCTTGAAAGATATTTTGGCCAAACTTTGAGGCTGTCAGGAAAGGCTTGGCCCGATGATTTGACCTATCAGCTGGCTAAAAAAATCAATCCTAAAACTCCTTATCGGAGTCCTGTGGGCGCAGGTTTTTGGCTCTTCCGCAGCGAATTGACCCTTTGGCTAACCATTATTATCCTTCTTCTTATCCTAGCCATGATAAACCTAATTTTTGCTTTTTTAAAACAGGAGCAAAAGAAAAAAAATCAGCCAGCGGGGGGAATCGAACCCTCGACCTGCTGATTACGAATCAGCCGCTCTACCAACTGAGCTACGCTGGCTTTAAATTTCTCATTCCATTGATATCGGAATCAATCTGACCTGTCAAGATTGGGAGATATTTTAAATTTGGCTCAGATTTACTGGTCTCTTTAATTGGCAAAAAGCTTAAATTCCAGTAAAATACGTCCTGAGTCAAAAGAGACAGCTCTAGGTAATAAATTCAACATTCATGATTAGATGATCATAAAAAAGTTAGAAATTCATGGTTTTAAATCGTTTCCTGATCGGACCAAAATCATCTTCCATCCAGGCATAACCGCTATAGTTGGACCTAATGGAACTGGAAAGAGCAATATCATTGATGCCATTCTTTGGGTGCTGGGAGGCCAGCGGCAGAAAGCGCTTCGGGGCGAAAAAACTGAGGATATTATTTTCAACGGCAATAATAATCGGCCGGCTCTCAGCTTAGCTGAGGTTATTATGACCCTCGAAGAAGGGCCTGAAGAGCTAGTTATCAGCCATCGTCTTTTTCGGTCAGGCGAAAGTGAATACCGTCTAAACGGTAAACCTGTAAGACTACGGGATATTCAAGAGACTCTCTGGAAAAGGGAAGTGGCGGAAAAAGATTATTATATTATTGAACAGGGAAGTATCGGATTGCTTCTGACTTCAAAGCCTCAAGAAAAAAGACAACTCTTAGAAGAAGCGGCTGGCACTGCCTTTTATAAAGAAAAGAAAAAGCAGGCCCAGCACAAATTAGAAGATACTGAACAAAATTTAACTCGCCTTGAAGATATTATAGCGGAAGTCGCCCGAACCAAAAATTCTTTAGCTCGTCAGGCAGCCGCAGCTCGCCGTTATCGTCAGTTGAGGGAAAAAATTCGGCAATTGCGAAGCCTCCTCTTCTTAAAAAAACTAAACCAACTTGAGGAAAAAAAACAAGAAATTTTTCTTGCTTATCAAGCCTCACTAGACCTGGAAAATCAATGTCTGGCCAAAATAAAAGCTGCTGAAAAAGAGATCAGTTTTATCCGACAGAAACTATGGACCACCGGACCACAGCTTGATCAGGTTCGAGAGGAGCTCCATTCACTTGAAAAGTATCGTCAAAAACTTGAAGCGACCAAAGAGACTAAAAAACTGGAATTCCTTGAGGAAAGGAAAAAACAGGCTCTTGAAGAAATTAGACAACTTGAGGAAGAAAAAAATGTTCTTGACCAAGAGCTGACTCTCTTAAAAACTGTCGAAACTGAACTTGAAGAAAATCTCAGAGAAAAGCATCAGATGTTTAATCAGGTTAAAAGGGACTGGGAAGAAAGCGATCAACGCCGTCGGCAAATGACGATTCAATTACAACAACTTCGAGATAACCATTTACAAAAGGTAGCCAATTTAACCGAAAAGAAAAATATGCTCAGTCGGTGGGAAAAAGAATTTGAGCTTTCATGGAAACAAGAAAACAAGCTCATAACCCAAAAAGAAAAAGCGGCTCAACAGCTTCAGTCCATTAAGGACAAAATGGACAAAATGAGAACTCAAATCGAGGCAATCCAAAAAGAGAAAAAATTAGTTGAAAACGAAATTGAAAAAACTCAACAGGAAATTGAGCTCCTTAAAAAAGAGCTGGATAAAACTAGGGTTGAGGAAAGAGAAAAATTGAAAAGAAAAGAAGCTCTAATCTATGAAATTGAGACCTTAAATAAAATTAGAGAAAAATCAACAAGCCAACTTGGTTTTGAACTTCCTGGAAGCTGGGGGAGATTGCTGGATTTACTTAGCGCTGAACCAGGTTTTGGTCACTTACTTGATGTTTTTTTAGGTGAAGCTACTCAAGCCACTGTCATTCCGGCCGAAACTCTTCTCAGCGAGGAATTACCTGAAATAAAAGGCTTGATCTTTGTTCTCCCCTCTTCTCGAGAAAAAATTAAACCGGAATGGCCAGATCATCCAGAAATCATTGGGTGGCTCAAAGATAACCTTCATCCCCATGGACTTTTAGCTTCAAGATGGTCTGAATTCCCAGATGCTCTCGTAGTTCAGAATTTAAAAACAGCTATTGATCTCTGGCTTAAATACCCTGAGCTTAATTTTGTTACCTTAAAGGGAGAAATTCTATTAGCTAATGGTCTACTAAGAGCCCCGAAAAGAGCCAATGGCCTTTTCGCCCTTAAAGAAGAGGAACAAAAACGTCACCAGGAACTCCTTAAAATTGAAGAAGAATTAAAACCTCTTGAAGCCAAAATAATGGAGCTAACTAAAAATGTTAAGCAAATGGAAACTTTTATTGAAGAAAAAAGACAGCGTGAAACAATTTTAGAGACCAAGCTTAAAGAGATGGACCGGGAAATAGCTCGCTTGAGAATGGAAGAAGATCAGCTTATTCAAAATCACAATCTTTTTGAAAATGAACTTGAATTTCTTCTCCAAGAAAAAAAGCGAATCGAAACCGAACTCAATTTATTTAAAATTCAAATAAATTCCTTGGTTGAAGAAGAAATATTTATTAGAGATAAGATAACGGCCTTGGAAAAAATTTTAGAAGAAGAAGAACAAAAGTTTAACTTTCAAACCCATCAGGTAATGGAGCTTAAGGCGCAGGTCGAAATTGAAGAAACTAAAAGAAACCATCTTCGACGTCAGATTGAGGCCTTGGAGCAGAGAAAATCCCATCTGGCTCAGAAAATCCAAACCCTTACCACTCAAGTTGAGAGCTTGGAAAAAGAAGAAAAGGAAGTGAGACAAACTCTAAAAGCACTAGCTGAAGAAATAAAATCTATAAGCTCTAAAATCGAAAAAAAACAAGAAGAGGTTACAATCTTGGAAAATCAATACCATCAGCTCCGGCAAGAAGACGAACTTAAGGAAAAAGAAATGGCTGAACTCCGGATCGCCTATGAAAATCAGAAAGATGAGCGAATGAAACATGAAATAGCCCGAACACAAGTGGAAAGAGATTTAGCCAATCTAGCTGAAAATTGTTGGCAAGAACTCAGAAAAACCCTTGAAGAGCTTAAAGCTGACTCACCTCAAAAAGAGATGTTCAGCGGTGAAATTGAAGCCGAATTGGCAAAAGCCGAAGAAGAACTCCAAAAATTCAAGGCCGTCAATCTAATGGCCGAGGAAGAATATCAACAGCAAAAGGAACGCTACAATTTTCTCCTGGCCCAAAGAAACGATCTTCGGGAATCTATCGAAGCCACCAAAAAAGCCATTGATAAAATTGATGAAGAAAGTAAAAAACAGTTTTTGCAGGCTCTAGATCGAGTTAACCGTCACTTTCAAGACGTTTTTACTTTTCTTTTCCGGGGCGGAGTAGCTGAAATCCGCCTCACTAACCCTGAAAATCCTTTAGAAAGTGGAGCTGAAATTTTTGCTCAACCCCCAGGGAAAAAGCTTCAAAATATCAGCCTTCTCTCTGGCGGAGAAAAAAGTTTGACCTCCTTGGCCTTTCTTTTCGCCCTTTTCCGGACTCGACCGACACCCTTCTGTATCCTTGATGAGGTTGATGCCGCCCTTGACGAAAATAATATTTCTCGTTTTCTTGATCTTATGCAAGAAATGAAAGAAACAACTCAATTCATTATAGTCACCCATAATTATAAAACCATGGAAGTAGCTGATTATATTTATGGAACTACAATGGAAGAACCTAATGTCACTCGCCTTTATTCAGTGCGTCTTGAAAAGAAACAGGAGGTACCTACTCTTTCATGAAAGTTCAGTTATTTGTTCCGCCGGCTGGTTATTTAGCAGAACGCTGGTCAAAAGGAACTTTAATGCCCCCTTTAGGAATTCTTTATATTGCTGCTGTTTTGGAAAAAGCAGGAATAGCAGTTGAGGTTATTCCAGCCGATCTGCTTAATTTAAGCTGGCGGGAAATCGGCCAAAAAATTGAAACAGGTCAGGCTGATATTATCGGGGTAACTTCGACTACTGAAAATCGTTTCCAAAGTTTTAAGCTTTTACAAGTGGCTCGATGGGCCAATCCCAAGGCTATAACCGTTCTTGGTGGCCCTCACGCTTCAATGGCCGCTGAAGATGCTTTGACCCATTTTCCTGAAATTGACGTGGTTGTCCGGGGTGAAGGCGAATTAACCATGTTAGAAATCTGCCGGGCCCTTCAAGAAAAGAAAAACCTTGAAAATTTGAGGCCAGTCGCTGGCATTTCATTTCGCCTTAATGGCCAGATAATTACTAATCCTCTTCGGCCTTTTATTGCAGACCTTGATGCTCTTCCCTATCCAGCTTTCCATCTTGTCCCCTTTGAAAAATACAATTTCCGAATTGAAGTTCCTGGAAAAGGCCGTCTCCCGGCAGTTAATTTAATGACCTCTAGAGGATGTCCTTTTAGTTGCAATTTTTGTGCTACTCCTATCAACTGGGGCCGACATGTTCGGGTCAGATCCCCATTAAATGTAATTGAAGAAATTGAATTTCTAATTGAAAAATATGGAGCCCAAGTAATTTATTTTTATGATGATACCTTTAACTTGAGTCAGCGTCGGGTCGAAGAAATCACAGAGTTAATGATTGAAAGAAAATTACCCATCTATTGGTGTTGCGAAGTAAGAATCGATCTTATGACTAAGGCCCTATTAGCTCGGATGAAAGAGGCTGGCCTTTTTCAAATTTCCTTCGGCTTAGAAGCTGGCTCAGAAAGGATAAGAAATGAAATCA
This sequence comes from Candidatus Aminicenantota bacterium, assembly GCA_026416195.1. Classification (GTDB taxonomy): domain Bacteria; phylum Acidobacteriota; class Aminicenantia; order Aminicenantales; family CALLJL01; genus CALLJL01. The sequence goes on from JAOAFQ010000191.1 coordinate 40,982, forward strand.
TAAACAAAAAAATAAATATTAGAGATTTTCACAATTTAGTAGCTTGGTGCCAAGAATTAGAAATTATTCCTAGTGTTTTTTTTATTTTTAGTCATCCGACAGAAACTTGGGAAGAAGCCCAAGAAACCATAAAAATTATTGAAACCTATCGAGAGCAGATAGAAGCCACAGTCGCTATTTTACATATTTATCCAGGAACTCCTTTGGAAAAAATGGCTCGAGAAAAAGGAATTCTGCCAGCTAATTTTACTTGGAGTAAAAAACATCTTCCTGGAGTTATCACTCTACCCACCGCTCAAGGAGATGTTCCTCTCTACGTTGATCAGCTTACCTGGGCCCAAATTTCTGAGCTTCTTTTTCGCTGGTCGATGAGCGGCGGCCGTATTTCTCTCTGGCGAAAAGCGATCAATTCATTTAAAAATATAAGGTGCTTTGCAGATTTTAAGCGTTATGTTATCATGGCGCTCGTTTTTCTCAGGTTGAAATTGAGGTCAATTTGGGAAAAGCCAAGAAATAAATGAAAAGGAGGGCTTAATGCATACCTATCTTTACATCATCCTGGCTTATCTGCTGGTACTTACGGTCATTAATTTTATTCGATCCAAGAGAATCAAGAGCCAAGAAGATTTTATGGTGGCTGGCCGAAAACTCAAAACTTCAGTTATGGTCTTTACCCTCATTTGTACTTGGATTGGATCTGGGACATTTATTGCCGGCGCAGAATTCGCTTCCAAAGCTGGTTTTTCAGCTCTTTGGTTAGCCGCGGGCGCTTGGGTCGGAATAATTGTGATTTATTTTCTCGCTGGAAAAATCCAAACCTTCGGCCAATATACTATTGGCGATATTTTAGAAACTCGATATGGCCCGGCCGCCCGACTAATTGGAGCAATTGCCTTAATAATTTCTTTCATAGCCATTGTTTCTTACCAATTTGTCGCTGGTGGATTTATTTTAAACGTGACCACGGACGGAGCAATTCCGGATTCGGTTGGAACCATTATCGCGGCTATTTTTGTCATTTTGTTTACCGCTCTTGGAGGTATGGTGGCTGTTGCTTATACTGATTTGCCTAACGGCATCATCATCTTACTGGCTTGTTTACTTTCAGTTCCCTTTGTCTATGTGGCTGCTGGAGGTTTGAGCACAGCCACACAAGTTCTTCCTCCGGGCTATTTTGCTGTAGTCAATGAACAATTTGGGGCTCATCCTACCCTAAAAGTCGGGGGATATTTCCTTTCCACTCTGCTCCTTCTTATGGGCGTCCAAAGCATGTATCAGAAATTTTATAGCGCCCGAACTCCCAAAGATGCTAAAAAAGCGGTTATCCTTTGGACAATTGGAACTATTTTCGTTGAAACGGTGGTGGTGGTCATAGCAGTCTTTGCCTACAGCAAGTTTAAAGATCAGCTAGATCTTTCCATTCCGAAGGAAGGGGGTAAGGTTGTTTTGATGGCGGCCAGAAATTTAGTGCCTGCCCCAGTCGGAGTCCTCTTGCTTGGGGCAGCTTGCGCGGTTGTCATTAGTACCGGCATGAATTATCTCCTTTCGCCTTCCACCACGATCATGCGCGATATTTATCAGCGCTTCTTCAAGAAAGAGGCTGATCAAAAAACCATGGTGGCTCTACAAAAGACATTTGTGACCATCCTAGGGGTCATTGCTTTCCTTTTGGCTACTAGATTAAAGTCAGTCCTTGAAATGAGTTACTTCGCTTACACCATTTATGGGGTAGCAATAACTCCCGCCCTTGTAGCTGCTTTGGCTTGGAAAAGGGCTACGAAAGCTGGCGGTTTGGCTTCCATTGCTTCAGGAACAATTGTCTGTATTGTCCTTAAAGTCTTGGCTGAAGTTTTGCCTCCAGAAAAAGTTCCGGAAGGCGATCCTTGGGGAATTCCGTTGATTTACCCGGCTTTCGCCGCTTCCTTAATCACGCTGATTGTGGTCAGTCTACTGACTAAAAAGCCTAAACCAGAGGAACTAGAAAAGTTTTTCCCCAATAAAAAATAAAGATGATTACTGGTTTAGTTCGCGATTGGCGTTATTTGAATCATGAAATGGGGCCTTATCATGTCGAAAGTCCAGCTCGTCTCGAAGTTATCTATCGGATGATTGAAGAAGAGCCGGACCTGGCTAATCTAGTTTTAATTGAACCTAGAGAAGCGAAGGAAGATGAAATTGCTCTGATTCATTATCCAAGTTATATTGACCGTTTAAAAGAGACCAAAGGAAAACCTAGAGTTATCCTTGATCCAGACACTTCTACCTGTGCCCTCTCTTATGAAACCGCTCTTTTAGCTGTCGGCGGAGTTTTGGAAGCTGCTCGAGCTATCATGGAAAAAAGAATAGATAATGCCTTTGCTTTAGTTCGTCCTCCTGGCCATCATGCCGAGGCTTCAAGAGCCATGGGTTTCTGTCTCTTCAATAATGTAGCTATTGCCGCCCGATGGCTAAGACAACAATATGGTTTGGAAAGAATTTTAATAATTGATTGGGATCTGCATCATGGTAATGGAACCCAGCATGCCTTTTATCGAGAAAAGGAAGTTCTCTATTTTTCCACCCATCAATTTCCTTACTATCCAGGAACTGGCTCCTGGGAAGAAGTTGGCGAGGGGGAGGGTCTCGGTTTTACATTTAATGTTCCCCTTTCTCCTGGCAAAGGAGATGCTGATTTTCTTTTTATTTTTAAAGAAATTCTTGGCCCTATCGTCGACATTTATCAGCCTCAGTTTATTTTAGTTTCAGCTGGCTTTGATATTTATTCTGGAGACCCTTTGGGCGGGATGATGGTCACAGGCGTTGGTTTTGCAGCTTTGGCGGGCCTATTATTGGAAATGGCTAGAAAAATCTGTGACAGTCGCTTGCTTTTAGTTCTGGAAGGTGGTTATAGTCTTGAGGGCTTGCGGAGCGGTGTCAAAGAAATTCTTTTCCAGCTCTCTGGCCTCAAAGAGCCGCCCGAAATTGAGCCGGTTATTTCGGCCTTAACCAAAAAAGAGCTTGAGCCGGCTTTTAAAAATTTGAGGCAATATTGGCTAAAAACCTAATTAGGACCCTCTTTGGAAAAAATTAATCGTTATGTTCTTCAACCGCTTTTGAAGTTCCATAATAATCAAATATGAGAAGATGGTCTTGGCGAGTACAATAGCGCTGAGGTTCAGTGCCAGGAAAAAAAACTTCCTTTAAAGGCCAAAGACAGTTAGGCGTAGCTAAAAATCCTGTTTTCCGATCAATAGTGATAAAATGCAAGTTGGGTGGAACTTCAAAATCCTCATAAATAAAATCAGTACCATTGTCTTTGGCTCTCTTTTTCTCGTCTTCAATAACTTTTTTAAAAAAATCTATCCAAACGGGCAGAGCCGCAACTGCCCCGGCCATTCGATCACCAATACTCACTTTCGTATCATAACCTATCCAGACCCCAGCACAGAGGGACGGCGAAAAGCCAATAAACCAGGCGTCTGTAAAATCATCGGTTGTCCCTGTTTTCCCAGCTAAAGCTTTATCGTTTAAGAGAGATGAGGCAGCCTCAGCTGTTCCTCTTTCAATGACTCCCTTTAAAAGGTACGTCATCATATAAGCCAGCTGTGGCGAGATTACAGTTTCGCTTTCAGGCTGATTTTCTTCAAGGATATTACCCTGCTTGTCCTCAATTCTTCGAATAAAATAGGGTTTTGCCCTCAACCCTTTGTTGGGAAAAACCGTATAGGCTGAAACCAATTCAAGTAAACTTATTTCGAAGGCTCCCAAGGAAAGAGAAAGATAAGGATAGATGGGCGAGGTTATTCCAAATTTCCGGCAATATTCAACCCCCAGCTGAGGCGAAATATAATCAAGAAGCTTGGCCGTGACCACATTCCTTGATTCTTCTATACCTATTCTTAGCGTGACCGCTCCTTTGTATTTTCGATCATAATTTCGGGGGGTCCAAGGTTGGCCTGTCCAGCGATCAGTAAAAGTAACGGGTTCATCAATGATTTGGCTAGCTGGTGTAAACCCTTTTTCCAGAGCGGCTACATAAAGAATGGGCTTGATGGCTGAACCCACTTGACGCAAAGCCTGAGTTGCCCGATTAAATTTGCTACGATTGAAAGAATATCCACCGACCATGGATTTGATTTCACCCGTATGAGGGTCAATAGCTAAAAAGGCACCTTCGATTAACGGTTCTTGGTCAAGAGAAACCAAAACTTTTTTGCCTATCTCATCCACTTCATTTATTCGAACTTGAATTACATCGCCCGGTTGAATAAGCTTTTCTAAATTATCTGTTCTTGTCCAAGCAATGTCTTTATTCGTCAACCACCCCTCATAATCCCTAATTCTAATCGTCGCTTCTTGCTTCATCACTGACAGAACAATCGCTTGAACGATATCTCCCGGCTTTAAGGGGGCAAGACGCCAACTTGGCAACCAGACCTTTTTAAGATCTTGATTGCCTTCTTGAAGGAGATTTCTTTTATCTTTTCGCCAACCTTTCAATTTGTCAATTTCCCTTAAACGTTTAAGTAGGGCTTCTTCAGCCCAGCTTTGCATTACCGGATTGAGGGTTGTATAAATTTTTAAACCAGACCGATAAAGAAGATCAGCCCCATATTTCTTTTCGACATATTTTCTGACTTCCTCGAAAAAATAGGCGCCAAACTCAGAGCTTTGACGATGAAGGGGCAAGACTTCTATAGGTTTCTTTTTTGCTTCTTCGGCTTCTTCTTTAGAAATAAAACCTTCTTCAGCCATTCTATTAAGCACATGGTTCCTTCTTCTTAAAGTAACCTCAGGATTAGTATAGGGAGAGTAAACCTCTGGACCACGGAAAATGCCGGCGATTAAGGCTGCTTCCTCTAAGGTCAAATCAGAAACCCTTTTGCCAAAAAAAAGATTGGCCGCGGTTTCCACTCCATAAACTCCGTGGCCCAGATAGCATTGATTGCAATACATCTCAAAAATTTTTTCCTTGGAATATCGTCTCTCAATTTGAAGTGCTAGATAGGTCTCCTTTAGTTTTCGGCCTAGCGTCTGCTGGCTATAAAGAAAAAGCTGCCTGGCTAGCTGTTGAGTTATCGTACTTCCTCCTTGGAGACGGCGAACTCGTCCTTGCTTCAAATTAGTCCAGAGCGCTCTCAAAATGCCCCGAAAATCTACTCCATGGTGTCGGAAAAAGCGCGGATCTTCTGTGGCTACTATGGCCTGTTTTAAAACCAAAGGAATTTTATCATAAGAAATTTCAATCCGACGCTCAATCGCGAATTCTTTAATCGCTGTACCATCATCGGCCAAAACCGTCGTTATAATATTAGGTTCAAAGTGCTCAAGTTCAGCGACATCAGGTAAGTTAATTTTGATGGCCCGAAAAATCCCAACTATCCCTCCAGCTAAAATAGAAAAACTAAAAAAAATTAAAATTAGCCAAAGCCGCCTGGTCTTTCTTTGGCTTTTTTTCCTCATTCTTCCTTTTAATTATTTATTTCTCCAAATCTTATCAAAAAATCCGGTTAATTTCGAGAAGGGTTAGGAAAGGAGCTTTTTCTTTTTCAAAAGGGCGATAACTCGATTAAAAATTAACTCCCCTATTTGGGGTTTGCTTTGAGTCGCGTCTAGATGATAAAAATTACGTCCCTTCAAACTCTGAAAAATTTCCGCCACTTTCTCGAGATATCTTTCCTGCTCAAAGAGAATATCTTTCTTTCGCCGATGGCTAATTCGGCTCAATCCCTCAGAAGCTGAAAGATGGAGAATAAAGACAGCATCCGGTTTAGGAGCAAAGGCCTCATTAATTTTTCGAATATAAAGCGGATCAATTCCCCGGGCTCCTTGATAAGCCATCGTCGAAAAATAATAGCGATCAAGAATGACAATTTTTTTTTGGTTAAGAGCCGGTAAAATATGCCGCTTTACATTATCTTCCCGGTCTCGAAGAAAAAGCTCAAGTTCCTCCTGCGGATCAAGGCTGATCTTGGATCGAGCCATAGCTCTGATTTTTCTCCCCCACCGACTTCTGGTCGGTTCCCTGAGAGTAATTACGGACAGGCCTAATTTCTTTAACTTTCGAGCTAAAAACCTAGCCTGAGTTGTTTTCCCTGAGCCATCAATTCCTTCAATCACAATGAGAAGGCCCCGTTTTTCTCTCACCTTTTTCTCCAATCATAGAAATTCTTTTTCGCCATCTTAATGATTTAAAAAGATTCTTGCAACTTTTCACCCATTAAAACGGTTTTTTTTGAATAAGGAAAGAAATTATTTGTTAATTAAAATCGATCACTTATTAAGTTAATAATTTGTCTTTTAACTTTCCCTGTGATAATTTAATTATTACTAGGAGGTATAAAGGAATGAAAAAGTACTTGTGGATTGGTGGCACAGGATTCATCTTAGGACTTCTAGTGGCTGGTCTGATTTTGATTCAGCCTAATGATCAGACTAGGATAAAGGCGAAAGCCGAACCTTCTAGCGGCTCCTTTAGTCTCAATAATCATCTATTTGCCTCTCCTATGCCTGAAGCAACAACCTCCTTCGATTTTGCTCGCATTGCTGAAAAGGTCGGTCCAGCAGTGGTAAAAATTGTTTGTGAACGCCTCGAAAAGGTAAGAAGTTTTGAAGAAGAGTGGCCCTTTGATGAATTTTGGGATCGCTTCTTTGGTCTTCCTCGAAGACAACCTCGGGAATATAAAACCACAGTTCAGGGCACAGGTTTTTTTATTAGTTCTGACGGTTATATTGTGACCAACAATCATCTGGTTGAACAAGCTAATAAGATTTATGTCTATACAAGTCAAGGCGATGAATTATTGGCCAAACATATTGGTCTTGATTCTAGAACAGACCTAGCTTTGATTAAAGTTGATGGCAAGAATTTCCCCTATGTGGAGATGGGCGATTCAGCCCAAATTAGAGTCGGCGAATGGGTTCTAGCCATTGGCAATCCTTGGGGTTTAGAGCATACGGTAACCGCCGGGATAATCAGCGCCAAGGGGCGTCAATTAGGAACTTCTCAGCCGATTTATCAGGATTTTATTCAAACTGATGCGGCTATTAATCGAGGTAATTCGGGTGGGCCACTGGTCAATTTAAAAGGGGAAGTTATTGGAATTACTAGCAACATTTTTTCCCCCACAGGAGCTTATGCCGGCATAGGGTTTGCCATCCCTTCCAATCTGGCCAAGAAAATTGTGGCTCAATTGAAAGAAAGGGGCCGAGTTATCCGGGGATATCTGGGCATTACTCCGGCCGCTGTCAATGAAGAATTTAAACAAGTTCTTAAGCTAAAATCAAAAGAAGGAGCGGTGGTCACTTCAGTTGAGCCTGACAGTCCAGCTGATAAAGCCGGTCTGAAACAATATGACGTGATTGTGGAAGTTAATGGGCAAAAGGTTAAAGACGATATGGATCTTCGCTTTAAGGTGGCTGAAATCGCTCCTGGCTCCAAGGCAACCCTTAAAATTATCCGGGATGGAAAAGAAATGACTTTAAATGTCGAAATTGGCGAGTTACCTGAAGAAGAACCACCCCAAACCCCTGAATCTGGACCTGAAGATCTGGGTTTAACTGTAACCACTCTTACCCCGCGAATTGCCCGCTCTTACGGATTAAAAACGCAGGAAGGTGTCTTGGTAACTCAGGTTAATCCATATAGTGAGGCCGCCCGTAAAGGAGTTCAACCTGGTGATGTAATTCTTGAAGTCAATCGAACTAAAGTTACCACTGCAAGAGACTTTCAACAAATTCTACGAAGGTTTAAATCAGGGGATCCAATCATTCTCTTAATAAGAAGAGAACAAGAAGGATTAAGCCGTGATTTTATTGTTACATTAAGGATGCCGTAAGGTGAAATTTACCAAGCTACATTCCCTTGGTAACGACTTTCTGGTTATTGACCACGAAGATTTGAGCTTAAGCGGTGATTTAAGTCAGTTTGCCCGTCAAGCCTGTGACCGCCATCTTGGCGTCGGCGCTGATGGCTTAATCATTATTACTATTCGCCAGGTGGAAGAAGGAGTGGTGCATTTTCGGATTTTTAATGCAGATGGGACTGAGCCAGAAATTTCGGGCAATGGTCTTCGGTGTGCAGCTGCTTCTCTTTATTATCATCAAAAAATAAATACTCCCCGCATTCTCTTCCTGACCTCAGCTGGCGAAAGGGAAAGCACCCTTATTGAGGCTTCGCTCTCTCGTTATACCATTCGGATCGATATGGGTACCCCAAAGCTGACCTCCCGGGACATTCCCTTTGATGACGGCTCTTATCATGAGAAAATCATAGATTATCCTCTTTCGATCAATCGAAAAATTTACCCCGTCACTGTGGTTTCAGTTGGGAATCCCCATTGTGCCATTTTTGTTGATCGCTTTCCGGCTCGAATTGAATGGCATCAGCTTGGCCGCGAAATCGAATCTCATCCCTTCTTCCCCAACAGGGTCAATATTGAATTTATTCGAGTTTTAAACCGGCATGAAATTGAAGTTCTCTTCTGGGAAAGAGGAGTAGGTGAAACCCTCTCCTCTGGAAGCGGCTCAACAGCAGCGGCTGTCGCTTCTATTCTTAAAGGTCTCACGGATAATCTGGTAACAGTTAGAACCAGTATGGGTTCTGTCCTTGTCGAATGGCAAGGTCAAAAAGTTTATCAAACTGGACCAGCCCAAGTTGTCTTTGAAGGCCGGCTGATTAACCTATAATTCACTCACCCTGATTTTTTTCAAAAAGAATTGCTTCAAGAACAGATAAAAGAGACTCTGTTGATACTCCCCTCTTGAAAAAACTGCCTTTAAAAAGAATAAGTCAGGCCCAGACCTAGGATAAAAACGCGGAGATTATATTTCTCAGTCAGAGGATGAGGCCCAAACCCAGTGAGTACTTTTTCTCGTTCTTTACCCAAAGCATAAATATAGGCGAAATCGATGGTGACTCGACCAGAACGGTAGCCTATTCCGCCTAGAAGGCTGAATTTATCCACATCAATGTTCATGATATTTAATGACTCGTCTGGGGTGGCATGGCGATCATAACCAATTCCACCTCTTAAGAAAATCCCTTGGAGAAAAGCATATTCTAACCCGATCCGAGTGATAAGAATATTTTGGAAATTCATGGCTTCAGCTGTTTTTATTTCCCCAATAAGAGGAATATTTTTTATGGTTTTATCAATTTTATCTAAAGCCGACCAAAGGGTATATTGGGCACTAGCTGACAGTAAAATCCGGTCATTCAATTGGTAGGCCAAACCAGCCTCAAGATCCCAAGGCAAACTAAAGGATGTTTCTGAATCAAGTTTGAGCCGAAAACCATTATAATTAACAGCTGTTGTGCCGACTAAATTCATTTTTGCGGGACCTCTTAAGCTTAAACCAAAAGCTGCTTTTTCAGACAACTGATAAAGAAGACCAGCAGAGGCGGTCAAAACAGAGCCACTCTCCTCTTCTTTCATTTCGCCCAAAGGATCCATTTTTGTTTTAACCGTCAAAATTCCTTGATAAAAATTAAGAGCAAACCCTATCGAAATTTTTTCATTAAATTTGAAGGCCAAAGTGGGGGTATAAGATATGATTCCTAAGGTCGATTTGAAGGGATAACCTAGGTCAGATTCTTGCCAGTCAACTCCGCCCCCAGCATAAGGGATATAAACCCCAAAACCAACCGCGACTTTTTCATTCATTTGATAAGTAACAAAAATCTGAGGGACTGAACTTTCAAAGCGACTCTGAATTTCCTGTCCAGTTGGAGAGACATAGCTATGAGTCGGCCATATGTGAAAGCCACCTAAGCAAAAATTAAAGGCTGCTTGCTGTCTCGTCAGACCAGCTGGATTGTAGAAAATTGCACTCGGATCATTAGCCACAGCAATAAAAGCTCCCCCCATCCCCATGGCTCGGCAACCAAGTAAAGTATTATTCCAAGCTCCGCCCATCAAAAAGAGAGGATAAAAAAATAATAAAACCATTAAGCCAAACCTTAGTTTTATTTTCATCGTCTTTTTCTCCCTAGACTTTTTTATTAGGCTTACAACTATTTAAGGCTTAAAGTCAAGCTTGCAAAAACCATGAAGTTAAATCTCCTTAGATTCCGCTCAAATTGGATTTCTTAAAATAATAAATCAATAATTTGTAAAACTAAGCTTAGAAATTAATATCTTAAGGATTAAAATGAGAAAAACCTGCAGGCTTAAGAGGTCGGCGCTCACCTTTATTATCTATAATCCATAATTGTCGGCTCTTAATAATCCGGCCAATTTCATGGAGATTAAAACGACGACTAACCTTAACTATTTTATTTCTTTTGTGGGGTGGAACAGTAAATAGAAGCTGATAATCTTCACCCCCAGCAAGGACAAAAGACCAAAAATCTGAAAAATTTTCTTTTAGAGCAGGATGAAGGGGAATCCTGGATTGCTCAATTTCAGCCCCAACTTGGCTCTCTTCGCAAAGATGGCATAGATCGATCGACAGACCATCGGAAGTGTCAATCATCGCCGAGGCCAACCCATGTCGAGCTAGCCAACAGCCGAGGCGAAGCTGGGGACTTGGATCAAGAAAGGCTCCAATTAAGGGATCAATAGAATTTAGACGACCTGCTTTAATCTTGTCTATTATTTCTTTGGCTAATTTATTTGTCTTTTCGAGCAACCAAAGCCCGGCTGCAGCCAATCCAGGATAACCTGATAACCAAATGGTGTCACCGGGTTTAGCGCCATTTCTAGGAACAAATCTTTTGACCTGACCAATTACGGTAATTGAAATAACAATTTCTGGCGAGCGGCTCAAATCACCCCCAACGAGAGAAACCCGCTCTCTTTGACAAATCGCCTTTAGACCAGCCATGAACTCTTCAACCCAACTAGGAGGAAGTGATGGCGGCAAACCTAGGCCGAGCAGGCAGTAAAGAGGACGACCACCCATGGCCGCAAGATCACTTAAATTAACTGATAAACTTTTTCGGCCTAGAAAATAGGGAGGATTAATCTCTCGACGAAAATGTGTCTTTTCAATTAAAAGATCTTTAGTGACAACTAACAGGTTTTTCCCTGGCTTTAAAACAGCGGCATCATCACCAATCCCCAGAATAATTGGCCCTTTTTTGGTTAGAAAATCTTTGCGAATGGCCAAAAGCAGTTCAGGCTCGCGGAGCCGCCGCAATCTCATGACGTTGCTCAAAAGGAGAAATAACCAGAGCTGCCTCAAAAACTTGATTAATATTCTCGACAAAAATGAATTCCATCTCTTTTTTTACTTTGGCTGGAATATCAGCCAAATCTTTTTTATTAGGCGCGGGTAAGATCATCTTTCTTATACCGGCTCGCTGAGCAGCTAGAACTTTTTCTTTAACCCCACCAATCGGAAGCACATTACCTCGTAAGGTAATCTCTCCGGTCATAGCTACATCATGCTTCACCTTAATTTCTGTACAGACAGAGATAAGGGAAGTGGCAATAGTTACTCCAGCTGACGGTCCATCTTTAGGAATAGCCCCTTCAGGAATATGGATGTGGAAATCAAATTCACTGAAAATTGAGAGGTCAATGCCAAATTCATCGGCATGGGAGCGCAAATAACTCAGAGCAGCTTGAGCTGATTCCTTCATAACATCTCCTAAAGAGCCGGTCAAAATCAATCCACCTTTGCCTTTCATTTTGGTAGCTTCAACAAAGATGATTTCGCCTCCAGAGGCCGTCCAGGCCACCCCGGTTGCTACCCCGACTTGATCCTTCGCCAGCATCTGATCTCGGAAGATTCGAGGAGGGCCGAGAAATTCTTCTAGATTATTGGTCGTAACTCGATGCTTAAATTTTTTGCCTTCAGCCACTCGCCAAGCCACCTTGCGGCAAACAGCCGCAATTTCTCTTTCCAAGTTGCGCACCCCTGCTTCCCTCGTATACTGAGCGATAATTTTCTTGACAGCAGCCCGGCTAAAAGAAATTAAATCCTTACTCAGTCCATTCTCAGTGATCTGCTTAGGAATCAAATGGCGAAGGGCAATCTCGAGCTTCTCTTCCTCAGTATAACCAGGAATTTCAATTATTTCCATTCGGTCCCTAAAGGCGGGGTGAATAGGATCCAGGAGATTGGCCGTAGTAATAAACATTACCTTGGAGAGATCGAAAGGAACGCCAAGATAATGGTCACGGAAGGAATGATTTTGTTCAGGATCGAGGACCTCGAGCAGGGCAGATGAAGGATCGCCTCGGAAATCAGCACCAATTTTATCCACCTCATCCAGCATGAATACTGGGTTGTTGCTACCGGCCTGCCTTATTCCCTGAATGATCTTTCCAGGCATGGCCCCGACATAGGTCCGCCTATGGCCTCTAATTTCGGCTTCGTCGCGAACCCCCCCTAAGGAAATCCGAACAAATTTTCGGCCCAAAGCTCGGGCTATTGACCGGCCAAGGGAAGTTTTTCCAACTCCAGGTGGTCCCACAAAACAAAGAATTGGCCCTCTTATTTTTTGAGAAAGAGATCTTCCCGCTAAGTATTCAAGAATCCTCATTTTTACCTTTTCCAAGCCATAATGATCCTCATCCAAAATCTTTTTGGCGGCCTTTAGATCAAGATTATCAGGTGTGCTTTCATTCCAAGGTAAGGAAAACATCCAATCAAGGTAGTTCCGAACCACAGCCGTTTCGGCTGATTCTGGATGCATTTGACTGAGACGATTGATTTGTTTTTCCAGCTCTTCCCGAACTTCATCAGGAACCTGCAATTTGGCCAGTTTTTCTTGATAACTTCTTATTTCTTCCTGAAGTTCACTGCCCTCACCAAGTTCCTTTTGAATCGCCTTAAGTTGCTGCCTTAGGAAATACTGACGCTGAAGCTTATCTAGCTCGCCTCTAGCTTCACTGGTTATTTTCGATTGAAGATCAAGAATTTCCAACTCTTTCATCAGGAGCTCATGAACTTTTTTCAGCCGATCAACAGGATTAATAATCTCCAGAACCTTTTGGGCCTCCTCAACTTTAAGGTCAAGATTGGCCGCAGTCAAATCAGCTAGCCGTCCAGGCTCTTCCATATTAGCTGCAATAATGAGGACTTCAGGCGGAATATTCTTGCCTAAGGATGTAGCTTTCTCCAAGCCAGCACGAATATTTCTAATTAAAGCTTCGACTTCCATCGTCTTTTCCGTAATTTCTGGCTCATGAATAACGGTAATTTCGGATTGAATCACCTTGCCATCGTCTTCAAAAGTTTCAACTTTGGCCCTGACTAAACCTTGGACTAACGCCCTCACCCGTCCATCGGGCAATTTAAGCATTCGAATAATCATGGCCACCGTACCCAGATCAAAGGCATCCTCTCTTTTTGGATCCTCAATTTCTAAGTCTTTCTGGGTCAAAAGAAGAACCATCCGATGACTAGAAAGGGCCAAGTCAATTGCATTCTTTGATTTTTCTCGCCCAACGAAAAGAGGGACAATCATATAAGGAAAAACCACAATGTCCCGCAACATTAAAACAGGTAGTTTCGATGGAATTTGAAGCCTTGGTCCTCCCAAATCTGAGGTTCCTTCCTCAGGGCTGTTCTCTATTTCAAAGGAAGAATCAGGCCTTTCCTTTTCAGGATCACTCATTTTTTTCCTCCAACTATAGCTTCATATTCTCCCAAAAGAATTGATAATTACCGACTTCTTTTAAATTTTTTCAATTTTATGGTTAAGATACCATCTTCGAGCCAGGCTACAGTGTGGTCAGGGAAAACAAGACAAGGAAGAGGAATAAACCGAGAAAACTGGCCATACTCTCGTTCAAGACGAATGTAATGTCCTCCCTTGGCCAATTCATCCTCTCTCTTCTTTCCTTTAAGATCAATGTGATTAGCATGAACCACCACTGAAATATCTTGAGGTTCAATCCCAGGAAGTTCGATTTCAACAATTAGCTCTTCGGCTCGTTCCGAAATATCAACTCGAGGTATCCAGGGAGAAGGCCAGGAAGGAAAGACTTCCCGGACACTCTTTTCTTCCTCCATATTTTTAAAAGAGATATTTATTTTTTTAATAGCCTGAGCCTTTCTTGGTTTCGGTCTCATTGCAATTTACTTTTATTTTTTTATTTTTCTTTAAGTAAATTTTCTAGTTCCTGTTTGAATTCAACCACATCCTTGAATTCTCGATAAACGGAGGCAAACCGGACATAAGCAACTTTATCGAGCTCCTTTAATCTGTCCATAACGAGAGCCCCAATTTCCGAAGAACTCATTTCTTTTTCCGGTTTTTCCTGTAGCTTGGTCTCAATTTCCTCAACTATTTCCTCTAATTTAGATACTGGAATCGGTCTTTTCTCACAAGCCTTGAGCATACCCCGCAGAAGCTTCTGTCCATCAAAAGGTTGGCGGCTGCCATCTTTCTTCACAACCATAAAAGGAACTTCCTCAATTCTTTCATAGGTAGTAAAGCGTCGTTGGCAAGCTGAACATTGACGACGTCGACGGATGCTTAGACCTTTTTTGCTTTCCCTAGAATCAATGACCCTAGTCTCAGGATGTTGACAATAGGGACATTTCATTTAAATGCCTTTCTCTCTTAATTGGACTATCTGAAAAAAAGATATTCCCTCTTTCCATAATATACCATACCCTATAAGGCATGTCACGACAAGTTGAAGGGCATGAGTAACCAGCGTAATGCCAACTGCTAGGTTTGGATCAAGACCATAAATTGAGGTCAAAGCTAATTTGCTGAAATAATGAAATCCACCAACCATTCCAGGCGTAGGAATAGAGGCTCCAACCATCGTTAAAAAGACATAGGGAAAGAGGAAAAAAAAGGAAAGATTAACTCCATAAGCCAGGAAAAACACCCAATAATAGAAGATGATTAAAAGCCAAACTAAGAAAGAAAGAGCAATATAAATTAAGACTGCTTTCAAGGAGTGAAAGAATTTAAGGCCAATAATAAATTCTTCAGCTAAGCCCAATAGGCTTTGGCGAACTTTCAAAGGCAAGGGTCGCAGGAAAAATGAAATTAAACGAAGCGAAGGATCTTTAAAAAAATATAATAATAGGCTGGCCATTAACAAAAAAGAAGCAAAAATTAAAGCCACAGAACCCCAGAAACGCAAATTGTCATTGACAGCCTCATCAATTTTAAAAAGAGCGGAATACAAAGGTTGAGCCACTAAAAAAAGACCTAAAAGAAAGCACATGGTAAATATATCAAAAGTTCGCTCAACCACTACTGTCCCCAAGACAAAGCCCTTTTTTATTCCCTCCTTCTGAGCCAAATAAAGCGGTTTAACAAGTTCGCCCAATCGTCCTGGAAAAAGGAAAGTAACGGTAAAGCCAACAGCATTACTGGCAAAAAGATTCCAAAGGCTTATTTTCGATTTTTCGGGGAGAAGAAGAAAACGCCATCTCGCTCCCCTGGTTAAAAGATGAAGAGGTGTAAGCAAAATTGACATAGTAAAAATAAGAGGATTTACCTCAGTCAGATACTTGGCTACCTCGCTCCAGTCGACCTTCCGGAAAAAAAAGTAAAGAAAAATAAGACTTATTAGAAAAAAGATAATTAGACGAAAATATTTTTTGACCAAATCAGCCTCGTCTCTTGAAGGCGTCATGTTATCAACATCTTCCAGATATGTCAATTTGGCTAAAAAATTAAGTGGAGATGGATTTTTATGAGGTCAATAAAGAATAAGGAGTAGGTCTTAAAATCAGGGGCCCTTGAATTAGATGAAAAGTTTGCTATATTTTAGATTGGTTTGCTGGGAAGTCGTCTAACGGTAGGACACATGACTCTGGATCATGGAATCGGGGTTCGAATCCCTGCTTCCCAGCCAAGCTAAGCTTCCTTCTTGTCTCTCCTTTATTTAAACGAGTTAATTCTTAGAGGAAAGGGGGAAATTCTTTTTTTTGATGATAAAGTCTCTTATATTGGCTGAAATTGAAGCTAAAAAAGCAAGGAGAAGTAGACCAAGGGTAAGGGAATTAATTATTTTATCCGGAGGCTCCCAGCCTGTAATTTCCCGAATAAGAAAAGCTGTATAAGAAGGAGGATGATCGAAATTACCCAGTTTCTCCCTCACTTGCCAGTGCCAATCAGTAAATGGACAATAACCATAGCCATACCAGAAGCCTAAGATAAACCATGATCCAAGAGTTAGAATAATAATTATGAGGTTAATTAATCTAGTTTTTCGCCAGATCCAACCCAAAAGGTTAAAAATTACAAGAAAGGAATGGAAAATAAAGAAAAAAAGATTTAAAAGCTGGTAAAGAAAGCGCATAAACTTATAATAATAAGTAGCGCTACCGGGATTCGAACCCGGGTCTGATGGCTGAGAACCATCTGTCCTTGGCCTCTAGACGATAGCGCCTTTGCTTTCCATTAAATAGCAGAACCTCCTCTCCCTGTCAATGAAAAATCTTAGTTCAAACCTTCCCCCAATTTTGGCTTAAAATCTTCAAGACAAATTCACTCACCTAATTATCGCTGATTTTTCAATTTGATCGAATTTGGCCCAAAATTTCGATCTAAACTTAATTGATATTGCTAGTCTTTTAAGAACAATTTTTAGATATATTCAATAGTGGCTGGTGGTTTAGGTGTCAACTCATAGGCTACTCGAGTCACGGATGGAATTTCTTCAATAATTCTCTCGGTTATTTTCATCAGGACAGCCCAGGGAAGAGGTGATGGCTCAGCCGTCATCGCATCTCGACTTTCGACTGAGCGAATAATGATGATATCGCCTAATTTTCGCTGTCCTTTTTCAATTCCTGTCGCTTTATCGGTCAAAAGAACAGCAAAGGCTTGAAAGGGTTGAAACGAAGACACTTCTTCTTCCACAATCTTAGTCGCCCTCCTTACGATGGCTACTCTTTCAGGGGTAATCTCGCCCAAGATGCGAGCAGCTAAGCCAGGTCCAGGAAAAGGCATTCTTTTTAAAATTGATTCAGGTAAACCAAGCGCTTTGGCTACTTCCCTGACTTCGTGTTTAAAAAGGGTTTTAAGAGGCTCGATAATTTTAAATCCAAAACTTATTTCTGGATCAATTCCTATTTGCTCAAGAATATTATGCTGAGTTTTAATTCCGTCCCTAGTTTCAATTATATCAGCCGCAATTGTTCCTTGAATGAGAAATCGAACACCCCTTTCTTGGATTATCCGGCCCAACGTTCGATAAAAAACTTCCCGAAAGGCTTTTCGTTTTTCTTCAGGATCAACCAAACCGTTTAATGCCTGAAAAAATTCATTTTGAGCGTTGACGATTTCAACCGGAATGCCCAGTTCGGCAAAAACTGATTTAACTTGCTCTGGCTCTCCTTCTCTCATCAAACCATCATCAATAAAAACTACCTTCAATCGAGGGCCTAGGGCTTTCCAAGCCAGGAGAGTGCAGGTAGAACTATCTACCCCGCCAGAAAGGGCCGAGAGGGCACCAGTCTCACCCACTATTTTTCTAATCATGTCTATTTGGTCATTGATAAAAGATTTCACTTCCATATTTTCCTCCTGCTTTCCTAACTATAATTATTATTTTATTTTTCTTTTTCTTGTCCTAAATTTTGTAATTCAATCAATGTTTCTTTGTTCTACTTCATTTTATTTCAGGTTAAGATATCTTACCCCAATTAAGAAGGCAAGAGAATCTTTTCGAGAACTGAAAAGATTCCTTATCTCAGTCTTTTTTGCTATGATGAAAAAGATCATTGAGCGTTATGAATATCCTTATTTTCAGCGATGAACAGCAACTAACCGAAGCAGCCGTTCAGTTAATCCTTCAGGCTTATGAAAGGAAGCCTAATCTTGTTCTGGGATTAGCTGCTGGTCGAACACCTCGTCGACTCTACTCTGATTTGGTTAGAGCGTATCAGGAAAAAAAGATCGATTTTAGCCTCGTTCGAGTTTTCGCTCTTGATGAATTTAGAGGTTTGAGCCCTAACCATCCCCTTAGCTTCGCCTATTATTTCAAAGAGAATCTATTTAACCACATAAATCTTCGTCCAGAAAACATTTTTCTTTTAAATGGTCAGACCGAGAAAATAGACGATCATTGCCGCTTTTATGAATCGATGATTTTACAGACTGGGGGTATAGATATTCAGATCTTGGGAATTGGATTAAATGGTCATATCGGATTTAATGAGCCAGGTTCATCCTTTGGATCAAGAACAAGACTCCAGATCCTAACTCCCGAAACAAGGGCTAACCAGCAAGCTCTTTTCCAAGCTCAGGGAGAAGACCCTCCAACGATGGCTCTAACGATGGGGTTAGCGACTATTCTCGAAGCCAGAAATATAATTCTACTCGCTACAGGTGAAGACAAAGCGGCTATCATTAGTCAAGCTTTAGAAGGACCGATAACCATTTCTCTGCCTGCCAGTTGTTTGCAACTCCATCCTTCAGTATTTGTTTTCTTAGATGAATTAGCGGCTTCTCAGCTTAAAAGGAAGGCTTTTTATCTTTATTGCCAAGAAATAAATAAAAGAGAGAAGCTACCCATCGTTATTCTTTAAAATTCTTTTTAAAACTCCAGGGTCTCATTCTTAGCGCTAAGAATTGTTTGGAGTTTAATCCCCAAAAAAAATTAATTCTTTCTCTTTCCTCTACAATAAATAAGAATTAATAAAGCAAAACATTTTTTATATTAGAAAATGATATTTTTTATCTAAGATTGGCCATATTACTTAGCTTTTGATTTTTCAAAAAAAAGTTTGATCATTCCCTCAGTCACTGGATCTTTAACTCGATAACAAACTCGCCTTTGACGGCGCCGCCCAATAACGATGCCGGCCTGTTTTAAAATCCGCAAACTTTGGGAAACGTGGGGCTGGCTCAAAGAGACACATTTCTGCAATTCACCAACACAGCATTCTCTTTTCATCAATTCTAGAACAATCCTTAATCTCTCAGGATGAGATAAAGCTTTCAATTTTTTGGCAATTTTTACGATTTGGGCTCTGGCCACTTTTTTTTTCATGGCTAACTCCTTTTTAAAAGATAAGTAATATTAATTTTTGTTTATTTAGCTGTCAAGTTTTTTATAAATATTTTTTTTATTTTTTAGGCAACCGGGATATTGAGAAGATTATCAATTCCAATCATTTTATATTTTAACATATATTAAATAATTCATCAAAAAGTCAAGATAATAGGGAAATGAATTCAGCGGTATTCTGGCAATATTTTTTGCATATGATCCATAATTTTCTTTGGCAAAGCTTCCCGTTGTTGGGGAGTAAGTTTAGCTTCAAATTCTTTATATTCTTTCCAGGTTACCCCAGCTTTTAAATAAAGATTATCTACTTCCTGTTGGGCCTTTTCAGGTTCGTCTTTATATTTATCCCAGATCAGAGCTGACCGAGCTGTTAAATCAATATAAAGCTCTTCGGTCATTTTAAGACTTGTTGCAGATTTAGCCTCTTCAGTCTCTTCCTCCAAGATTTGTGGTTCCATCTCTTCTTCCTCAGAAACGATATTCCCTTTAGGGGAACAAGAGACCAATAAAAGCCCACATAAAACTAGGCATAGAATTATTCTCTTTCCTTTAATCATTGTTAGCTTCTTTCCCCTCAGTTTATTTACCCAAATTTATTTTTTAGATAGCCTTACTTCCGCTCCATCCAGTTTAATTTATTTTAAAATCAAAATTATTTATCCTTTCCCTCCCTCTTCCCCCAAAAGAAATGAATCCTAAAAAGTGCCGGGGGCCGGACTCGAACCGGCACGGTTGTTGCCAACCGAGGGATTTTAAGTCCCTTGCGTCTACCCGTTCCGCCACCCCGGCCGGGCCATTCCTTTTTTACTTTAGACCAATTCAATGATTTTTTCAATCAAGGGACTCTATAAATAACGCTAAATAACGCTGGGCAAAATTTATTTATGGTTTTGAAAAAAATCTGCCTCAATTTTTTAAATTTTCTTTCCCTGTTAATTTTATTAATAATACTTAGATTAGAGTTGGTTTATCTTCCAAGCTGACGGAGCGTTTCGATTTTCCCTAATCAAATTATCTAACCAATCTTAATTTAGTCTATTGTTAAAATTATCCGCTTTCCAGAGTCCTCAATATTTATTTTTCCTTCAAGGCTTGTTTTATCTTTTAGCCATTTCGAGAGCAAGATTCTTCCCCGTCTTAACCTCGCTTTTAACCGACACAGCCAGCATTGATTAATAAAAAAATTTATTAAAAATAAGAAAAACCAGCCTCTAAATGCAAGTTAAATTCAATTTATGGGTAGCTAATGTGATTTCATTCTTTCTTTGATTCCATTTCTTTTAGCCAAGCGGCTAAGGAAAGATCAAATCTTCTTTTAACCTTGGCAAGTTTTATTAATTCAATGATTAAATCTCTTAATAATTCTGGAATAAATGGACAAACCTCAAGATCACCACAGGCCTCAACTTTAAAGGAATTAGCTATTTTCATATCGCAGATTGACTTAAGATTTTCCAAATCGTCATCACACTCTTCAATGACCTTTATTTGGAGCCAAGGGTTAAAGCCGATAATATATTCCCATATCTTTTTTTGATCTTCTGGTTGAGGAAATCTTTGTGCAAGAAAAGCAAGGCTATCGATTACGGTCAAAAATATTTGACTTTCTAACTCTCGCTTAAATTTTTCATCTAAATTTAAAAGGGCTAGATACTTATTGACAAGTTTCTTGGAAATATTTAAAACCTCAGCCACCCTCTCTTCCTTGGCCACTTTTTCCTTAATTTCGTTTAGAAACTCAGCCACTTTGATCGGAGCTAAATCGGCTCTTTGAAGATTTTCAATTAAAGAAATAATAATTTCTTCTCCTTCAGAGACATCTTCTTTGATGAAAGCCGGAATTTTCTCCCAACCAAGCATTTTGCAAGCTAGCAACCTTCGTTTTCCTGCGAGCAGCTCATATTGGCCATTTTCCCTTGGCTTGACAATTACTGGGCTTAAAAGTCCATATCTTTGAATTGATTTGGCGAGATTTTGCATTCGATAATCATTAACTACTCTTTTTTCATCTAAATAAGAAATAGAAATATCCTCGATCTTCAGCTCTTTATAAATCATCAAGCTCTCCTAAAAATAATCTTTGAGTCGTTATTTTAATTAAATTAACCTCGAAACACAAAACCAATTGTTTTAGAAAAGAAAAAGCAAGAAAAATGAATTTGATTTTAATAAATAGTAAGCAACCAGAAACAGATTAAGATAGCAGAAAATATTAGAAAAAAAATAATAAGATAAGAAAAGAATTGAGATCAAATAAGGATATTTCAACCGAAATAATATATGATCAATTCAATCAGACCTTGAACCTCTTTCAGGTAGGAAAAAAATCCCTACGGGGAAACTGAAAGGAATTTGGTCTATGGAAAAATCAGACAAAAAATAAGGAAGGGGATCAACAAGACCGAATCTGATTTCTCCCTCCGCTTCTTCAGGCCATCGCCAGAAGCGTTTTTCCGCATCCTGACGAAGACGATCGGCTCGCCATTTAAGATAATTCGCCCATTGATTTTTCTTTAAAGCCAAAATGATTTTTTCCTCCTCTGTTTCAGCCAGATCTATAGGGATATAAGTTAGTAATCTTAAAACGAACTGAATTTCCCCTGGTGAAAAAGAAGCGATTCTACGTCTCGTCCAGCATAAAAGGGTCGATAACTCAGTCATCCAGGCCTTTGAACTTAAAATTGGCACCATAAAAAGAGAAGCCAACGAAAGGATTTGGCTGATAATATTTTCAGAAATCAACAGATTAGGTAAAGGTCCAAATTCTGTTGGGTCAACAGTAACCAAAGGCTCTGAAGGCCCTTGGAGCCATTCTTCCATTTGATCTTTTAAAACAGCTATTCTTCGGTAGCGAAATCGCTTTTTCAGGAAGACTAAATCTGGCTTAAGTGTAGCCGTTGAACCAAGATAAAAGGCTTTTAAATTTTTGGCTAAATAGACAAGTCGTCCCTTTTCCATTGTTTCAATTTAAAATTTCTAATGCTTAATCAGATGATAGAAAATGATAAAAATTTAATCAATCTGAGCGGTGAAATAAAAGTCTGTTAAAAAAAGGCTAGATCATCATAAGAATTGGCAGCCAATTGCCAGTTGGACACAAAAGATTATCATCCCGATAAGAAGCGCTCTTTATTAATGGTGTTTTGACGCATAAAATAGAACGATTAGCGAGAGTGCTGGGCGAGAAGGGTTATCAGCCTCTCAGGACTTAGAGATGACCCAAGGTTTAGATGAGAGGATGAGGATAGATGTGATTTAGGAGAAGGTCTGGATTAATAGTAAAGTGGTCGCCATAGCAACTATAATAGCTTAGGGCATTGGTAATCGAAACCATGGGGAATGAGAATGAGGATTTTTGGCGCGATTTTATATTATAAGGTCTGCCCTAAGCAATTAAGGAGAAATGGTTAGGGGCAGGATGGTAGCAATACAAAGTTCAATTTATGGGAAATATTTTGGCGAAAGGAGCAAACAACCTGAATAAGGCTCGTTTAGCTGAAAAAGTGACGAAAATTTAGCTTCAGCCAAATAAAACAAGGGCTGAAAAGCTGATTACTTATTGAGGAAGATGGGTAAAAAAAAAATCAAAAGGCGATTAAATATTTGGTAAAGGGGTTAGAAGATAGCCTTAAATTTTACATTTTTTCTAAGATAAATAAAAAACGAATATGACGTCCAATGTTTTGGAAAAGACAAATCGTGAGATTAAGGGAAGGGGTCCGATGCTTGACCTTTTTTCCTTCGGTCGATTCCTATTTGCAAGTATATAAAGTTCAAAAAAGCGGCTGAATGATAAATATCATCTCTTGAACGGAAACGGTTGTCTAAATCCTTTCTGTGTTCTTCAAGAAACGTTTCAAACCAATACTCAGCTCTTTTCGTAATTGCCTAGTTCTTCTCTTGCTAAGTTGTTCAAATAATCATACTTTAGTTTGGAAAACTTTTTATTTCTTTTGTTTATTTCTTCCAAATTCTTTAAAAAGCGACATATTTTTTCCCGCACATACTGCGGCCTTGGTGTATTTTAAATCTTTTAATTTACGGCGGGCACTTTGCACAAATGGATCTAAAGAGTGCTGTGCTTAAATATCTATCCCCCCTGTCGGGAAGTAGGCAAACGATTGTTCCATAGTTAATCTCTCTTGCAATTTTGAGCGCCCCTGCGACAGCCGCTCCGCTTGACATCCCAACGAAAAGACCTTCTTTTACAGCAAGCTTTCTCGCCACCTCGAAAGCCTCATCGTCTTCTACACAAATTTTCTCGTCTAGCATTCTTGGATTGTATATTTTCGGGACTATTGATTCTTCCATATTCTTTAATCCCTGGATTTTGTGCCCTTTTTTTGGCTCTACGCCGACGATTTTCACCTTCGGATTTTTCTCTTTTAAGTATCGGCCTACGCCCATGAGCGTTCCTGTAGTTCCCATGCCAGCTACGAAAATATCAACTTCGCCATTAGTCTGAGCGTAAATTTCTGGTCCAGTGGTTTCGTAATGGGATAAAACGTTGTTTTCGTTGGCGTACTGATTCGGCATAAAATACTTTTCAGGCCCTTCATATAAAAGCTCGACTGCCTTTTCAATCGCGCCGTCTACGCCTTTATCACCAGGCGTTAAAACGATTTCAGCGCCAAACGCTTCTAATATGCGCTTCCTCTCGTCGCTGACGCAGTCTGGCATAACAAGCTTTACTTTGTAGCCCTTCGCCGCTCCGATCATAGCCAGGGCAATACCTGTATTGCCAGAAGTTGCTTCGATGATAGTTTTATTCCGGGTCAGCTCTCCGCTTTCTTCTGCTTTTTTAACCATGTAAAGCGCAGGTCTGTCTTTAACCGAGCCGCCCGGATTCGCCCCTTCATATTTTGCCAAAATTCTTGCCTTTGGATTCTCGTTTAAATTGTGTATTTCAATTATGGGCGTGTTTCCAATTGCATCTAAAAGCGTTTTCCTCATCCTAGAGTGAAATCATGTGAAGATTTCAAATGTTTATTTTAATTATTAATTATTATAGCAGAAATTTTTTTATCTCTATCGCAGATTTGCCCATACAGTTAATAAGCCTCAATTAAAAGAAGGCCATGCGCCTTAATTTTGAGAGGTTTTCCCCATGAAAAAGAGGCTTCATCTTTCGATATAGAAAAAGACGTCTAATTCGATCAGCCGAAAATTTATATAAATCCGAGGAACGCTGATCGCTATTACGATGAATCCATCGACTTCCGCTCTTCTCTTTCGCCAAAGCTTGCGAAGAAAATTGTTGATGAACTTAACTCGCTTTTCTCTGATGAACAAAGCGATGGGAAAGCGAAGAAAGGGAGCTCAAGCAAACAAATTTCGCGATCGGTCTTAAAGTGAACTGAAAGATTCGGTCGATTTGATTTCATTAGAATTAATTTCCGGCCAGATCATCTTAACAAAAAGCTGGACTTGTTTCGATTATAACTTTATCATCTTTACAAACTCGGCCAAGCTCCAGCTCTCAACTTCATTCCTTCTGCCCTGATATTTAGGCGTTATTTCTTTTAATCAGGCTCTCTTAATTTTAACTGCAACCCAAGATTTGTGCCTCTTAGCTTTCCTTTCTTCAGAAATTTTTGGGATAAATATCGCTCAAGGCTAAATACGGTGGGACAACGAATCAATTTCATGTAGATTTTAAATTAGGCAATTCAGAAGCTTGATTTAACGCTACTAAAAAAACAATTCCTCACTTTAAAATTATCGTCACCTTTTTTAACACTTTATAAACCATTAAGCTTACCCCAAAATATGGATAGAACTGAGATAAAAAAGCCGTCCCTTTTCCATTGTTTCAATTTAAAATTTCTAATGCTTAATCAGATGATAGAAAATGAGAAAAATTTAATCAATCTGAGCGCTGAAATAAAAGGCTGTTAAAAAAAAGGCTAGATCATCATAAGAATTGGCGGCCAATTGCCAGAAGAGATTAATTTAATAAAATAAATTATTGAAGGAGGATAAAATGTTTTGGCGGGGAAGAATGTTTGGTTGCTTCCGTTTTGGCTTTTTCCCCTTTGGCTTTTATTTTCATTGGCCGCCGCCCTATCCAAGCAAAGAAGAGTATTTAAGAATACTTAAAAGATATAAAGAAGATTTAGAAGCCGAGCTCAGAGAAGTTGAAAAGGAAATTGAGGAGCTAAGCAAAAAAGAATAAATAAAAAAGTTTTTGATTACAAATTTTCGGGAAGGAGAAAAGAAATGAAGAGAAGGGACTTCTTTCTTTTTTTAGGCGCCGTTAGCCTTCAATCTGGGTTAAGAAACCCTCAACGTAGGTCTTCCTTTAAATCCTTATCTTCAGTTGGATTGTCGGCTCGGCCTTTAACCGTCTCACTTGATTCTTCACCCAACCAATCTACCCTACCTAAAGGTCATTATAGTTCCATGGATGCCTGGATTGAAATCGATCTAAAAGCAATCAAAGCGAATCTAACTCAAATCAAAAAGAAAGCTGGAGTAAGAATAATGGCTGTGGTCAAAGCCAACGCTTATGGCCATGGTTTGATAGAAGTTTCAAAGGCCTTGCAGGAAGCTGGGGTGGATTGGTTGATGGTGGGTAAGCTCGAAGAGGCTATTTGGCTACGGCAAGCAGGTTTAAAAAGCCCAATTCTCAATTTTGGTCCTTTTGATCGAAGCGATGCTGAGGCTCTAATTGAAAATAGAATTAGTCAATCGGTTTATACCGATGAAGTCTTTCGCTTGGCGGAAGTAGCCGCCAAGAAGGGAACAAGAGCTTCAATCCATCTTGATCTTGATACGGGCATGGGTCGCACTGGTATTCCTTATAAACAAGCGATGGACCTTCTTGAGAAAATAGCTTCCCATCGTTATCTTCATCTGGAAGGTCTTTCAACGACTTTAACTGAAGAGGTCGACTTCGACCGGGAGCAAGTTCGACGGCTCAACGAAATTTATAGTCAAGCTAAGAAAAAAGGGATTAATTGTGGGCTAAGACATGCGGCTAGTTCCGCTGGGCTTTTAGAATCTTCTGATTTTTGCCTAGACATGGTCAGACCTGGCATTACTCTCTATGGCTATTATCCTAATGACAAAACTCAAAAGGAAGACCCACTCAATTTACAACCAGCCCTTCGTCTCAAAGCTAAGGTTATATTTATCAAAGACCTAACCCCAGGAGAAACTCTTTCTTATCATCGAGTCTTTAAAGCTGAAAAGAAAATGAGAGTCGCTACCCTTGGCCTTGGTTACTCTGACGGATATCAGCCTCAGCTTGGCGGTCGAGCTTGGGTCCTAATTAGAGGGAGAAAATACTCAGTCCTTCCTTTAATTACGGCCAATCATCTCATGATCGATCTCCAAAATAACGAGGAAATAAAGATTGGGGATGAAGCTTTTCTTATAGACACGGACAAGAAATCAGAATCAACCGCCGATAGGTTATCTTCAGCCTCAGGAATTTCTCCTTACCGTCTCCTTATTGGACTGAATCCTCTCCTCCCTCGCTTTTATTTTAATTAATTATCTTGACCTCTAACCCCTAACCCAACAACTTAAGAAAAAGGTTTTTTGCTATAAGGTGTTGTCTCTCTTTCTCCTCTTGTTCTTTTCCTCTTGTTTATTAAATTTATCAAACGGCTTCTAAACCTGGCCTAAAATTTGCAGTTAAAAAAATGGACCAGGAAAAAACCAAAAATCATCTTTATTCTTAAAACCAATGGAAATTGGAATTATCAAGAGATTGCTTTGGTCGCAGGGTTGAAGATAGGAACAGTCATGTCCTGTCTTAATCAGGCCCGAAAAAAGCTGCGTCAGAATTTAGCTCCATATTGGGGAGGGAAAAAATGAGGAACAAAATTAATCATAAATATTTGAGCCAACACCTTGGTGCCTATTTTGACGGTGAGCTTATGGCCCATGAAAAGGAGCTTATGGAAAAACATCTTAAGCACTGTGAAGACTGCCGCCGTCCAATCGCTGAGCTTGAGTCTTTTCAAAGACAAGCTCTTTCTCTTAAACCTGACTTGAGCGAAGAAAACTACTGGCACTCCTTTACCCAAAAAGTCATGTCTGGCTTTAGGCAAGAAAATCGAGGTTAAAACTCAGGCTGTCATTCAGGCCAGAATAGAAGGAGTCGTTATCCTTGAAGCGACTACTGATATTTACGGTCGAGTCCAGAACGTCAAAGTTATCCGCTCTGTTCCCCTTCTTGACCAGGCCGCGATCGACGCAGTGCGGCAATGGATTTACGAGCCCATGATCATTAACGGCCGTCCCCGCGGCGTCATCTTCATCGTTACTATTACCTTTCAGTTAAGATAATTTCAGCTGATTAGCCAAAAGGAGGCCCAGAAAATAATCAAAGGATTTAGCCTCCGGATTCTGACGGTTTTAATAATAGTTTATTTTATTCCAGCGCAAGAAAGAGAACTCTAATTGTCAAGCCATTAGAACCAGTTGAAACTAAGCTTATCTCCAGAATAGATATGACTATAAACTGGTTGAAAGCGGAAGAAATATATGATGGAAAGGAAAAATTTCTAAAACGCCAAGAATAAAATTACTTGCGAAAAATATCGCCTCTGATTATTTCCCAAAAGCCTAGATATCAAAGAAAAAAGATATATTTTTCGAATTGAAATGGAGAAAGTATCAGTTGAAGAAGAAAACGTCAGCTCATCTAAGATAATTGTTTCTAACCTTGATAGCCGAACCAAAGATTTATCTTCTGGCCATTACCATAAGACTTGATTTGGACAACCCAGATGGAAGATTAGCTACCCATCTTTCTTGGATTATTTGATAAAATCGATTTGTTCAATTATATTCAATTTGGCCTTAAAACCTAAGGTTCAGTTCAAGAAATTCGGTGGCCGCCAAAAATAGACAATTGTCTTGAATTTAATTGAACTAAAAAATAATTAAATTTTTATAAAATGGAGGGTGATAAAATGAAAAAGCCCTTGGCTCAAATTTTTTTCTGGATTTTTGTTATTTTTGTTTTCGGGCTCGCTTCCAGGACTCAAATCCACGCTCAGGTTAAAAAGATAGCCTACATACCAAAACCTGGCGATTACAAGTATACTTTCGGCCAGCATAAACCAGTTATGCGGATAAAACCGGGCTGGGTAGTTGAAACCACGACCGAGGATTGTTACGATGGCCGGGTTAAATCGCCGCAAGATATTCCCACGCAGGTTATTCCCCCAGATCATGACAATCCCCAAACTGGACCTTTTTTTGTTGAGGGAGCCGAACCGGGCGACACGTTAGCGGTTCATCTTTTAAAGCTCGAACCCGCTCGGGATTACGGAATTAGTAGTTATTTCCCTTATTTTGGGGCCCTAAGTGTCACTGATTATACAGCTCTTCTCCATCCTCCTCTTCCCGAAAAAGTTTGGTGGTACGAAATAAATAATCAAAACAAAACAGTTCGATTTAAAGCTCTGAATGGCCATTTTTCCTGCGAAATCCCAATGAGACCTTTTCTAGGTTGCCTCGGCGTAGCCCCTGCTCGTAATGAAGCTCGTTGGACGGTGGTGCCTGAAGCTTTTGGTGGCAATCTTGATTTTCCCGAAGTAAAAGAAGGAAATACAATCTATTTACCCGTTAATGTTAAAGGAGCCCTTCTTTTTATGGGCGATGGTCATCTTGTTCAAGGCGATGGAGAAATTATCGGCACTGCAGTCGAAGCGGCAATGAAAGTCACCTTTGTGGTTGAGGTCATTAAAAATTGGAAAATAAGTTGGCCTCGAGTTGAAAGCGATGAATTTATTATGAGTGTCGGTAGCTATCGCCCTCTTGAGGATGCCTTTCGGATTGCCCACAAAGATATGGTGACTTGGCTAATTAATGATTTCGGCTTAGAAATGATGGATGCCTATCAACTGCTCTCACAGGTTGGTCAAGCTAAAATTGCTCAAGTAGTCGATCCTAATTACACCGTGGCCGCCTGCTTTCCTAAAAAATATTTGCCTGATATTAATAAATTAAAAACACCTCATAACAAGTTAAAATCAATTGTCATTAAATAAGATTCTTGAATGCGAAGGATGTAGCCCTTTTTGCTTCCATAATATATGCCAATAAATTGAGCCCTCAAGGGATTGCCAAAAGATAAATTCCTTTAGTTCCTTTTAAAATTACAAAAGAAAAAATTAATTCAATCTAAGATTTTTAAAAGGTCATTTTCTTTAGATTCAAGTTGCCCGCTTATTTTTTCATCTCCAAGGCCGAAGAGTAACTTGATCGCCAGACTAAGAAAAGACCGAGGATCGAAAGAATTATTAAACTTAAAAGATAGGAAGGCTGGCGGAAAAGGGCGGGAAGTTCAACCTCAGCAAAAGCAAGGGTCGCAAACAAAATACCGATCAGCGCTTCTCCCGCAATCATTCCCGAAGCCAACAATGTTCCCAAATTATTAGCTCTCTCTTTTTTCTCAGCCTCAAATTTTTTAGCTTCACTCAACTTATCAAGCAGGGCTTTGAAGAGGCCGCCAAGAAAAATAGCAAAAGAAGTATCAATAGGCAGATACATGCCAACGGCTATTAACATGGGACTTCGCACTTGCATCAAGATAAAAGCAAAACCCATAAACATGCCGGCCAAAATTAAAATCCATTCTGTTCGGCGCTCAAAAATGCCCCGAGCCACAGCGGCCATTAAACTTGCCTGAGGGGCTGGAATCTTTTCGCCGCCAAAACCAGCGTTGGTTTTAAGAATTTCGTTTTGCATCTCAGGCGGCATTGTTTTAATTTCTTCAAGGAAATAGGTTCGAGCAGGAATACTTTTAATTTGGCCATCATAAGTTATTTCTGTAATTCCAGCTTTTTCCAACTCAGCAATCTTCATGGTTACCGTTTGTTTGATATTGCCTAAGTGAAGAACAGAAAGAACAAAAAACATAATCAAAGCCGCCGCTATAACCCCAAAAATGTCGCCAAGTTGCATTTTCCAGGGAGTGCAACCAAGAATATGGCCAGCTTTGAGATCTTGCATCATCTCCCCAGCCACTGAGACCGAAACACAAGTGAAGGCAGCCACCACCAGGGCAGCAGAAATGCCATTTACTCCCTGTAACCCAAAAAGAACCATGACAAAAGCCACGATAATCATAACCGAAACAGTTAAACCACTTGTTGGATTACTGCTGACCCCAATAATCCCCACCAAATACCCAGAGACAGCAGCAAAGACAAAACCAAGCAAAATCATAAGGAGGACTGCCACTAGCGAAGCTGGTGTATTCTGGGCATAATGATGAAAAATAAAAAAAACGATGAGCGCGACGGCCACAGCCACCGTTATCGCCCACTTAAGATTTAGATCTCGATCAGTCCGAGGCAACATTGCGGCAATCCCTTTACTGCCTTCCTTCAGCATAGCTAGAGAACGAGCCATCCCTTGGGCTAAACTTTTCCTCATTCGAAAAAGAGTATAAAAAGCACCCACCAACATGCCGCCGATGGCAATATAGCGGACATAATCCCGCCAGACGCGGGTTATCTCAACTGTCCAATCAGTGACCCGCGCTAAATCTTGATAATTAAAAAAGAAAGCTAAAACGGGCGCTAACAAGCCCCAAGCCAAAAGGCCACCACTAAAATTAATTGAGGCCAGCTTAGGCCCAATTATAAAACCTACCCCCAGAAAAGCCGGGCTGGCTTCTGGGCCACGAAGAAGCAGCTTGGCCCGACCAACAGAAACTACCTGCTGCCATTTAGCCGCAATCGCTTTAAATTCAGTCAAAAAAGTAAAAAAAGCACCTAAGGCCATGCCAGTTAAAAGATGGCCAGCTCCTTTAGCTCCTTTTTGGCCAGCTTTATGAATTTCAGCTGCCGCCACTGATTCAGGGAAAGGCAGCTCCCGATCATTAATAAGAACTCGACGGGTTATGGTGACGAACATTATTCCCAGGACAGCGCCGACAATCAAAATGGCTGTCGCTCTTAAATAATTTTCAGGTTGGTAAAAAGGAAGCCAGATACCTGTAATGAAAAAGGCTGGTAAGGTAAAGATGGCCCCTGAAGCGACATTACCGCCTATTGAGCCGACCGTCCGAGCGCAATTTTCCTCGAGAATTGTGCCTCCCAAAGCTTTAATTACCGCCATTCCAATAACGGCCGTAGTATAGGTAGCCGCAATCGTCATTCCTGCTTTGAGGCCAAGATAAGCATTAGCTGCTCCCATGAAGGCAGCTAAAACGAGGCCAAGCAAAACAGCTCGAAAGGTAAACTCTTTCATTTCCATCTCTGGCGGGACTAAAGGTTTAAAACTATTTTCCTCCATCTTGATCTCCTTCAATGATCTATAAAAATATCAAGGCATCGAAATTTTATCTTTTGTCAATTAATGAAGCAACTTCCTTATACCTAAATGAGTTTTCGTCTTTAGGCAATTTAAATTAGTAGAACAAACTTAGGATTTTTATTAAAATAATAGAAAAAGCTTATCGATAAGCGATAAACTCTTTGCCTAAAAGCTCTCGCCCAACAATTATTTTCATTATTTCGACAGTTCCTTCGGCCCAGTAATAGCTGCGCACACCCCTTAAAGCTAAATGTAAAGGACATTCTTCAGTATAACCAAAAGCGCCGAAACACTGAATGGCTTCATTAATGGCCTCGAAGGCAAAAACTGGGGCTAACATCTTGGCCTCAGCACATAATCTTGTTGTTTCCCATCTTGATTTTTTTCCTCGCTGCTCTTCTCCATAAGTCCACAAAGCTCGATAGCCGAGGAGTTTTGCCGCCTCCAACTTAGCCCAGTTTTCAGCCACTTTAAATTGAAGGCCTTCAAATTTACCTATCGGTTGGCCGAAAGCTTGCCTAATTTTCAGGTAGTCCATTGCCTGAGAAAGAGCGCTTTGAGCCGCACTACTACTCACCACGGCAATTAAAGCTCTGGCTAAATCAAAACCCTCCATGGCATAGTAAAAACCTTTATTCTCTTGGCCAATTAAGTAATTTTCGGGAATAACTACATCCTCCATCGCAAAGCCACCGGTTGAAATGCCTCGACGACCCCATTCTTCAAGATAAGTGGGGGAGATACCTCTTGTCCCTTTCACCGGAACATAAAAAAGACTGATTCCTTTAGCTCCCCTTTGGAATTCAGTTTTAGCTAAAGTTACGTAGCCTCCTCCTTTGGGCAACTGATTCAAGATTTCAGCCAAACCGCTTATAAACATTTTTTCCCCATTTAAAATATAAGCTTTATCGCGCTTGTCAGCCCTTGTTTTAATATTAGCCACATCAGAACCAGCTTCGGGCTCAGTTGAAGCAATGCCAAGAAAAGCTTGTCCTTTCGTCACCCAGGGAAGAATAGCCTCTTTGGCCTCTCTTTGGCCGTATTTATCCAAGACATAGCCCCAGGCACATTGAACAAGGAAAAAAGTCGGAACAGCACAGGAAAAATCAGCTTTGGCCAACTCTTCGGCCACTACCCCAGTTGTCACCGGATCAGCCGCTGAGCCTCCAAATTCAGGCGAAACAGTCATTCCCAAAATTCCAAGATCAGCTAATCCCTTGATAATGGAATCCGGAATTTTTTTCTCTTCATCTATCTTTTTAACATAGGGCTTAATTTCGGCCTGAGCTAGTTCAGCCACGGCCTCTTTGATCATCTTTTGTTCTTCGTTCAATTCAAAATCCATAGTCTCTCCTTTCTTCATTCAAGCTTTGGCTAGCTATAAGGCCAATTTAACTATTCCATATAAAAAGATCAAATCGAAAGTCTGATTTGATCAATTCAAAAAATTTTAATTTAGCTCTGTTTGATGATTTAATCTGATAATGCAGGAAAAGCTAGCTATAATTTAATGAAAATTGGCCAAGTCATTGGATAGTCTATTCGGAAACTGAAGATTGACTAGAATTGACTGTTAAATTTTGATATTTTTTAAAAGACCTTTAGATGGAAAAAGCTAAGCTAAAATTGCCAGAGTTCTATTTAAAAAATAAAAGAGTTTTGGCTTCTTATCGTCTTCTTAATTGTTTTATTGTGGCCATAAGCTTTCTTAGTTGCCTCTTCTGCCTGTTTTCTTATTCTTACCCTCCCTCTAAGATTAAAAGCTTAGCCATTACTACTTCCTCTTCTTTAGATTGTCAATCAAATCTACCAAATGATGATAATTTGAAGATAGGGTCAGCCCCATCATCTTTTCAATTAGTCGCCTCGCAAGAAAAGAAAAAGGAGCGTTACCTAATTCGAGTGAGAGGAAAAAGAGAAAACCTTCAGACTTTAACTTCTCGACCTTTGGATTTCGCTACCTCGGCTTTCAAGGATCATCTTGATATTATTGTGACTGAAGATGAACTTACAGAACTCCTTGCCTCGGGCTTTCAAATTACAATTATTCAACGGGAAACCGAAGCAGCCGCTCAGGGATTTGATCCCCTCTATCACACCTATGAAGAAACCATTGCTTGCCTAAACCAAGCCGAAATTACCTATCCTCACCTTGCTAAATTATTTGTAATTGGTCAGAGTACACGCTTTGGATTTCCCATTTATGCTCTCAAGATTTCCGATAATGTTGGACAAGAAGAAGACGAACCGACTATTTTGATCGACGGTCTCCATCATGCTCGCGAACCTTTGGGCAATGAAATCTGTTTAGCTTTTATTGAATATTTATTAAATAATTATGGACGATCGCCAAGAGTAATTAACTGGGTTGACGATTATGAAATTTGGGTTATTCCTATTCTCAATCCTGAAGGTTATAAATATATCGTTGATAATAATCTGTCTTCACCTTGGTGGCGTAAAAATTTGAGGGATAATAACCATAATGGCCGGATCGATCCTGACTATGATGGCGTTGACCTTAATCGTAACTACGATTATAACTGGATCTATGGCGGCTCCACCAATCCAGCCGATTGGACTTATCGCGGCCCATCGGCTTTTTCTGAAAAGGAAACTCAAGCTAAAAGAGATTTGGCCCTTAGACAAAAGTTTGTAGTTTCGGTGACCTATCATAGCTATGGCGAGGAAGTAATGTATTGTTGGTCTTGGCCTAATTCTGGGGCCAGGGCCCCTGATCATGATCTTATTTATGAAATTGCTTCAGAAATGGCCAAAAGAATAAAAAATGAAGCTGGAACGGGAACATATTCTTTGGCTCGTTTATCTGGGGCTAACCAAAGTCCAATCTGGATGTATGGAGCTCTTGGCACTCTTGAATTTCTAATTGAAACCGGAACCTCTTTCATTCCCCCTGGCTATAAAATTAAACCTATCATTGAGGCCAATCTCGAAGGCCTTTTCTATCTTTTAGATAGATTAAAAGAGTCAGGAATAAGAGGGAAAATTTTAGATTTAATTACCAGGCAACCACTTGAGGCTGAAATCTCTGTCTTGGAAATTGACAACTTTCAGTATATCCAACCTCGGACCAATGACCCTCTAACC
Organism: Candidatus Aminicenantota bacterium; assembly: GCA_026416195.1. GTDB lineage: Bacteria > Acidobacteriota > Aminicenantia > Aminicenantales > CALLJL01 > CALLJL01. The sequence goes on from JAOAFQ010000191.1 coordinate 75,295, forward strand.
GGAAGTTTTATTCGTTTACTAAGACCGGGAAAATACACCCTTCTCGTCGGTGCGGCTAATTATCTACCCAAATTTATTTCTTTAACTATTGGCCAGGAAATGACTAATCAAGAAATTCTCCTAAGGCCAGAAAGCTATAACCTCAAGAAAACTGAAAGATTGAGAAAAAATTCAAACTTACCCTAACTTTATGATTTCAAAATCCTTGTCTTCTTTATCTGGATAAAAATTTAATTATTCTTTTCTTTTTCTAATCAATTAAAGTAGAATTTAAATTCCTTGATTGCCTCAATGATAAGGAGGCACTAATGACAAAAGCTGTTTTGGGACTAATTATCCTTCCGCTGACCATTATTCTTTTGTCTTTTATTTTTGGTCTGAGGAAGGGAGGTTCGAAATGACTCAAACTGTCTTTGCAGTTAACACTTGGACCGTAGTGGCTTTTGTTCTTTATTTAGTCGCGATGGTGGCCATTGGCCTTTTGACCACCCGTTTCTCTTCCTCCGGTCTCGCTGAATTCTTTCTCGGGGGCCGACAAATGAAATCTTTTGTCGTCGCTTTGGCCGCTGTAACTTCCGGTCGGTCGGCCTGGCTTTTAATTGCCGTGGCTGGTATGGCTTTTACGAGGGGGGCATCAGCTATTTGGACAGTTGTAGGTTACATTCTGATGGAACTTTTTCTTTTCCTCGGCCCTGGAAAGAGACTGCGTCGCTTTACTGGCCAAATGGACGATTTAACCATTCCTGATTTTTTGGCCAGCCGAATGGCTGATAAAACTCATTTAATAAGAGTCGCCACTGTTCTTCCTATTCTTATCTTTATGGTCAGCTACGTTTCCGCCCAATTCACCGCCGGGGCCAAGACCTTAGCTGCCAGTTTTGGTTCAAGCCAAACCGTTGGCCTTCTGATCACAGCCGGAATTGTTGTTTTTTACACGATGATGGGGGGATTTCTCGCTATCTGTCTAACGGATGTGGTTCAAGCCTGTCTAATGATTTTTGCCTTAGTCATTTTGCCTATCATAGCAATAATTCATCTGGGGGGTCTGACAGTTTTATTTCGCTCTTTAGAGGCTCTTAACCCTCAATTCATTGACCCTTTTGCCCTTTCGGTCGGGACATTTATCAGTTTTCTTGGTATCGGCTTTGGCTCACCTGGAAATCCTCACATTTTGAATAAACATATGTCAATTGACGATCCAGAGAAGCTTCCCCGCACAGGCATCATTGCAACTTGTTGGAATGTTATTATGGCGTGGGGTTCAGTTTACATTGGTCTGGCTGGCCGAGTTATTTTTAAAGATATAAAAGCCCTACCCAATCAGGATCCAGAAAATATCTATCCTCTGCTTGCTTCTCAGCATCTTCATCCTTTTATTTACGGGCTAACGATAGCGGCTATCTTTGCCGCTATTATGTCGACAGCTGACTCTCAGCTTTTAGTGGCCTCCTCTGCTATTGTTCGTGACCTTTATCAAAAAATTTTTGCTATCAAAAAACCTCTCGACCAAAAAAAGCTTGTTTTTTGGGGGCGAGTAGCTACTTTTCTTCTGGCCATTGTAGCCCTCATCATGGGTTTCATGGCTAAAAAGCTTGTTTTTTATCTTGTTCTTTTTGCATGGGGCGGCTTAGGAGCTGCTCTTGGTCCGTCCATTCTTCTTTCTCTTTACTGGCCTCGTCTAACCAAATGGGGGGTAATATCAGGGATAATTGTGGGCACTGCTGTCGAAATAATTTGGTATTCTCAAGCCCAACTAAAAGCCTTAGTTTCCGAATGGGTCCCCGCTACTGGGCTTTCTTTAATAACTGTAATTATTGTTAGCTTAATGACTAAACCACCAGAACAAGCCGAAGCCTTATTAAAAATTATGTCTGAAAAAACTGAAATAAGTAGAAACCAATAAATTAAAAAAATTATTAAAAAAACCTAATTTTTAAACTAATTTTAATTTTTAAACAATTATTTTAGAAGGGAGTAACCATGAGAAGAAAATCTTTTCTCTCAAAATGCTCCCCAGGTTTCCTCTTATCTTTCTTTTTATTAATTTCGGCTTCGGCTCAAGAAATTTCTTTTGACCAATACTTTCAGGACCAGGCCCTTAGACTCGATCTTTACCAAGTAGGAGAGGCCAAAGAGGAATTTATTACTGTCAATCGTCTATATCTTGAGCCTATTTGGCCTGAATCAAGGAAATATTTAATTCAGCCCTTCAATTACGGTCGTTATTTAATCAAACTCTACGATGTTGCTTCGAATCAATTAATTTTTTGTCGAGGTTTTGAATCAGTTTTCGGCGAATACCGAACAACTTCGCCGGCTCTAGCAGGGATTAAAAAGGTCATGGAACGGTCAATTCGCATTCCCTTTCCGAAAAAGCCCGTTTACTTGGTCATTGAAAAACGCAATCGAAAAAATATTCCTTATCCTTTTTTTGAAATGACTATTGACCCAATGGATTATCATATTATTCGTGAATCACCTTCTTTTGGGGATGTTATTATCGAAAAACAAAAAACAGGTTCCCCTCATCAAAAAGTCGATTTAGTTTTCATTGCTGAGGGTTATTTGGCCGAAGATTTAGACAAATTCAAGGCTGACCTAGACCGCTTTACTGACTATCTTTTCAAAATTGAGCCTTATAATCGCTATCGGGAAGATTTTAACATCTATGGCATTTTTCGACCTTCACCTGAAAGAGCCGTGGATGAACCTAGACAAAGAGTTTATAAAAAGACAAATCTCAATGCCTCCTTCAATGCTTTTGACCTTGACCGATATATGCTCATTGACGATAATCACCGACTGCGAGCGATGGCGGCTCAAGTTCCCTATGATACGATCGTGGTTTTAGTTAATAGTGCCCGATATGGTGGCGGCGGTATTGGCTTCGATTATTGCGTCACCACCACTGATCATCCATCAAGTCTCCAGGTTTTCATTCATGAATTTGGTCATTCTTTCGCTTATCTGGCCGATGAATATTATCAATCAGAGGTTGCCTACAATGAATTTTATCCTCAGGGGGTTGAGCCTCTCGAACCTAATATTACAGCTCTTCTCGATCCGACCAACATTAAATGGAAAAAATTGCTTTCGCCGAGCATATCTATTCCTACAGAGTACGGTAAAGAAAAAATCGAAGCTTTCCAAGCAGAAAGAAGGACACTCCGACAAAGACAAATGGAAGAAATAAATGAAGCCAAAAAGAAGGGAGAACCAGAAATAAAAATCAAATTGATTCAAGATAAATATCAGGCCAAAGAAAAAGAAATTTTGGCTAAAATAGAGGCAATAAGAAAAGAATTTGCTCATTTAATTGACAAAGTCGGAGCGTTTGAAGGCGCTGGTTATGCATCCAAGGGCCTTTATCGACCCCAAATTTATTGTCTCATGGGGTCAACTCAAAAGGGTGAGTTTTGTCAAGTTTGCCAGTGGGCCATTAAGCAAATAATCGACTTTTACTGCGACCGCTAAAAGGCGGCCAAAAAACTTCGGCTAACTTGGCTACTTCGTATGGATATTTGTCGCCACCAACTTCCATTTAGGGTGTTCATAAAGATAACCAAGGTCAAAATTGACCTTATATGGTTGAGTGGCATAATATCCCCTGAGTCTCAAAACGCCACTATTATCAATCACTGGTGGTTCACTTAACACTGGCGTATGTCCTTGAACGATAGTTAAATCAATTTTTTATTTATAAATTCATGGAAGGCCTGGCGCAATGAAACTTCATCTGTCTGGTTTTGCCGTCGCCCAAAAGCCAGAGCGACTCATTAATTAAAGGAGCGAGAACTTCAGGCGAAGGAACTTTTTTTGATTCTTCAGTTAGTCCAGCTACTTTTCTGGTTAAGTTCAGAATTTTCCATTTCCCTTCTTCTTTTAGGAAATCAATTTCGATCGGTACAACCCTCCCTTCTTTGGTATGAATTGAACCAATTAGCTTTCCCAGATTATTGTTAATTGATCTTGTTGTCCAGGATGCCCTGGCAAAATTACTTAAGGTTTAAGGTGGTAACTTCGAGAAATCGGCGAAAAATATCCAAAGAGGTTGAGGCTTGAAATTCTTTGACGATCGAATGATAAGCTTCTTATACGTGGTCAGCCTGAATCAAAGTAAAAAATTCTTCAGCTGATTTGGCCACATCCTTGGTCGCTTTGTCTGTCAATCAAAAAGCATTATTTTGAAAATTAGGTTACTTTATTTTAAGCTTTTCCAGCAGGCTCTCGGGAATATGACCATCGACAGTCCATTCCTGAAGCGCGTAATAAGCATCGAGAATAGCTTTGTAATAAATAGGATCAACGGCTTGGCCAGCCTGCGGCCCACTGGTTAGAGGTTTGAGGAATTTAGGAGGAATAAAAGCATCATAAGCCCTTGTCCTTCCTTGATGTTGATTTATCCAGCGTTCTAAAACATAAATTCGGCGGCCGCATTCTCTAAAGCTTTCTGGCGAGTAGCTAAATCCAGTCAAGGCCTCATAGGCTTCCAGAAAATCCGAAGAAAAGTAATCTTCAGGGAAAAAATCACAAAGCCCAAGAGAATCGGTTAGAGCTTTATTAATCTGCGAATTAATTACATAAGCAGCAATATCTTCAGCCCCGCTTAAACCTGCCTCTTCGGCCTGAATTGTCCAAGCATAAGTATGATCACCCCGGCCTCGATTCGAAGTACCATAGGCGGTAAACATGCCAGGAAAAACTTTAGGTTCGATACCCGCATAGCCAAGTCCAGCATAAGCAGTAGTAAAACAATAGACCAATTCTGCTGGACTTAAGTTAAAAGCAGCAATCAAATCAGCGATTATTTGATCAGTCGATTGGGCCAGAAGCTGACCTAAATCGCTCGATCTATAAGTAATTTCTTTGAGAGCTTTAATCATGCTCTCGACCTCACCAAAAATAGGCCCATTAGGAAAAGGCCATAATCCCTTTTCATTAAGTTCCATCACGGCGGCCATGAGGCTTCCAAAGGTCATTGTATCAACGCCAAAATCATTACAGAGATGATTAAGATAAAAAATGCCCTCACGATCGGTCAGGCAACAATTTATCCAGAGAGCGATGGTTTCAAATTCAGGTCGAATGCCTTCATGAGCATATGGCCCTTCTTTAACGCTCGCTGTTCTCGTACAAAGAATGTGGCGACATCGACTACAGACATTATGTTTTCCTGCTATTTCAAGAAAAGCTCGGGTGGAAACTTTTTCATAAAGTTGTGGGTCAAAATAGCCTTCATCAAAGTTATGCCAAGGAAGGTAGCCGCCAACTTTGCCCAAATAACCACCCCGAAAAGCTCGATCTAGCCACCAGGTAGTTCCAGTTTCAGGCCTGAATGAAACCGTCCAGTTAGGATCGGCCACATGGGCTTTAATAGCTTCATCAATTTTTCTAACCGCTTCTTTAAAGCGAGTTTCATCTTTGAAATTAATCTTTTTTTGACCTGAGGCGGTAATCGCTACGAGATTTTTTGAACCAAAGACCGCGCCTGCTCCGCCCCGACCAAAATTCCGGTGATAATCAGCAGTTAAATTGGCAAAAGCCACCTGATTCCACCCAGTTGGACCCGTAGTTAGAGTTGATGAACCTGGATATTTCTTTGTTAAATAATCAATAATTTGGGAAGTTGGTCGTAAGACCTTCTGGGCATTCTTTTTTTCAAAAAGCTCTTCTTCAGCCTCAATTATTTCAATCTTTTCTTCTTGAACGAGAATCCTTACAGGCTTGTCAGCTCGCCCATCGATAATAATTTGATCGACTCCGGCCCTCTTTAGTCGATTATGAAAATGGCCGCCGCAACTTGAATGAGTGATCAAGCCGTAAATAGGGGGACAGTTTCCCAACCAGGCCTGGGCTAAGGGGGAAAAAGTCAAGGGACTGATAAAGGAACAGGAACCTCTACCGGCAGTTGGCAAAGAGGTATCGTTTAAACTAGAATTACCGATGACAAGCCGATTTTCAGGCGAAAGGGGATTTTTTAGCCAGCCAGTTTTTTGAAGATGCTGATAGATCAGAAAAGCCTGCAAGCCACGACCACCAATAAAAAGTCGGCAAACTTCAGGATCAGCCTCTTGCCAGGTGACTTGGCCAGTATTCAAATCAATAAAAGCCCATCGACCCATATAACCAAAAAAAGAAGAAGTTCCCTTCATGATCACCTCTAAATTATTCTTAATCGTCGAAATTATATCTCTGCTTCAAAAACTTAGCAAAATTTTTATAGGCCGATAGGCTTATTATTAATAACTCAAGACCAAATCTTAAAGACTTAATTGACCTGGAAGTTTGGCAAAAAGCCGAGTTAAATCAATTCTTTTCAAGCCACAGAGATATCTAGTCAATCTCTCTATGCCAAGGCCAAATCCGGCTGAAGGATAAAGGCCTCTTTTGGCAATTTCAAGGTAAGGAGAAAAATCTTCAGGCTTCATTCCCTTCTTTAAAATTCGATCGCAAATTCTTTCTAACAAATATTCTCTCTCCCCCCCTGAAAGAGCTTCGCCGTAACCTTCAGGATAAATTAGGTCCATATCAACGAGAATTCCCGGACGAGCCTCATCTTCCCGATCATAAAATTCGCGGCTCTCAATCGGAAAATCAAGCACCCAGATAGGTGAGGTTGAGGATAGAGAGAGTTTTTCCTCAAAATCAGGACCAAATTGTTTTTCTGCTTCTTTGTAAGTTATGCGGGGAAAAGGCGATTTTGGAATGTCTAGCTGACGACCAAAAAACTCAAGATCCTCTTTACTCTTTTGTTTAACAGCCAAAACAATCGAGCCAAAAAGAGCCTCGCCTAAAGCGATAACTTCATCTCGCGTGGCCTCTTTTATTTCAAGATCAAGTTGAACAAATTCAATCAAATGCTTGCCCGAGTTTTGACGGTCCACAGCTTCGATGCGGACATTGGGCGAAAAACAAAAAATTCGGGGATGAGCCAAAAGAGCAATCTGCTTATGAAAAATCATGCTTTTAGTGATTTGATATTTGAAGCCATAGCATTCGATTTCTCCCCTCACTCGGTGATCGGTCAAAGGATCGGTTATTGACGAGATAACCACGGGTAAAATTTCTATAAAACCTTGAGAACGAAGAAATTCTCGGGATGCATCTAAAACTGTCGATTGAATTCGCAGGGCTCGGCGAAGAGCCTCTGATCGCCATAAATCTAAAGCCTTATCAATGTCAAACATAATAAACCTCCTCTCGGGTAATTTAACTTGAGGAATTGGATGACAAGTGCACGTCCCCCTTAAAAGGGGACGTTATTATTGTTAGCGTTGAAAAGAAGGATTGGACGAGAAGAAAAGCAGACTAATTTGGATTGAAGATTAATTAATCTTTTTTTCTGCTTTTCTTTCATTATTTAAATTTATATCACCAGGTCTAAACAAATTCAAGATCAATTTTTTAATTTTTCGACAAAGGACCTATCTACTTGAAAAAATAAAATTGATTTTAAATAAAATTGGCCGTATTGAATTAAAGAATGATTCAAAGAATTGATTGAAAAGGAGGCAAAGATGAGAAAAATTTTTTTCAATCGGCTTTGGCTGATAAGTTTGATTATTGGACTTATTTTCTATTTCGCTTCTTTTTTGGTGGCCAAAAATTCCAATGACCGAATAACTCTCAATAGAGATAAATTGCTTACCATTGCCATTCAAGGACAAGTAGCGCATCCCCAACCATCTAGAAATTATCTCACGACTTGGGATGGAAAACCTAAAATGGCCATTGGAATAGGTGGAATTAATTACAATCTAAAGTTAGGCCATCCAGTATTCGGCTGGGCTAATGCTGATCAAGCCACTATGGAAGTAGCTACCGAAGGGACCGGGGAAGAAAGATTTCGTGAAGCCTGGTTGATTTACTCGGCCGTGGGAAATAAAGTCCAAATTTTAAGTGGTGAGGCTAAAGGTGCCAATGGAATTGTTGTCGGTAAGTTTGGCAACTACGTTCTTGTCCATTTTGAAAACGAAATCAAAGAAAAATTGGCCATTGGTGATCTTCTCCAGATTAAAGCCACCGGAGTCGGTCTAAAAATTGAAGAATTTCCGGATATTTTTCTTCACAGTATCGCACCTGACGTTATTGAAAAAATGAATCTTCGCCGCCTTGGAAATCAATTAGAAGTCCCAGTGGTTAAAATTATCCCAGCTGAGATAATTGGCCAGGGCGCCGGCCGCACCAGTCTTTATGGCCATTTTTGCCTCCAGACCTGCTATCCTCCAGATATCGAAAAATATGGACTTAAAGAACTCTGCTTTGGTGACCTTGTCTTTCTTGAAAATACTCAGAATGATTATGGTAAAGGATATTATAAAGGGGCTGGAACTGTAGGCCTCGTCTGCAGTGGCCCTAGTGACATTTCTGGGTTAGGCATAGGTGTGCTAGCCATTCTTTCAAGTCGACAAGGGACAATTCTCCCTCGAGTTGATCCTGAAGCTAATATTGCCCGTTATCTAGGGTTAAAGATTCCGAGAAAAGCAACCCTCTTTTCTAATTCAAATTTTTCTCCATCCGTCCTCTCAGACATAAAACAGACTTCATCTGACTCATCAAAGTCAAAGAACAAAATCAAAACCAATAAAGATCAGCTTTTGACTATAGCTGTAGAGGGGGTGGTTCAGCCGGCTGGCTTCGCCAGTGGACGCGGCTACACAACTACTTACGACGGGCAACCTAAGTTAGGCATAGGCATGGCTTCCATTAATTATACGGTTACTTATGGTGATTCTACCTATGGTTGGGCTGAGGGAGATCATGTTGAACCAGACGTTACTATTCAGGGAAGGGATAGGGCTGTCCCTAGTGAATGCGCCTTGGCTATTCTAGCCTGTATTGGCAATGAGGCTCGAGTTTTAACTGGAGAGGCAAAAGGCGCCAAAGGAATCTTTATTGGCCGACATGCTGGGTCGGATGATCTTGTCTGGTTTCCGGCCGAAGTCAAAGATAAATTAGCCCTGAATGACCGAATTTTAATCAAAGCGCGAGGCGTTGGCCTTAAAATCCTTGGCTTTGAAGATGTTCGGATTAATAAAATTGATCCTGAAGCTCTTGAAAAAATTGGCCTAACGATCGAAAATGATCAGCTGGTTGTTCCTGTAGTCATGGAAATTCCAGGCCATATCATGGGTTCTGGTATGGGTGGCTCTTTCCTCGAAACCATTGATTATGACATTCAAACCACCTGCCCCGAGACGGTGAATAAATACAATTTGAAAAGGCTTCGTCTCGGAGATCTAGTGGCGATCAAAGATCATTATAATTTTTATGGTCGGGGACGTTACCAAGGCGCCGTTACTATTGGGGTAATTATTCATGGTTTTAGCGATTACGCTGGCCATGGTCCAGGAGTTAATCCTATTCTCAGCGCTCTCCCTGGCCGAATAAAAACCAGAATCGATCCTCAAGCTAACATGGCTTTAATTCTGGGAATAAGGAAAAAATTGTAAATAAATTCTCAAAACATATTACTTAACTACTAAACAATCTTATTTTTTTCTTATATTTAGTCAGTCATTTTTCAAAAAAATTAGGGAGTCTCAATATATTTTTTAAGAGCGAGAAGCGATTTTTTTACTCTTTGTTTATATAATTGACGAATTAATAATTCTGCCAGTTTCCATTTTGGCTTCAATTGACTTCCATAACGGGCTAGAGTTTTATTTCCTGGCCAAGAATAAAGTCGCCAAAATCCGCGAAATTCTTTTAAGTCATTTTCAGTTTCCAGGTCTAAAGTCCAATATATGGCTTTTATTTCTGGAAGATACCGATGATTAACCGTAAATTCAAGGTCAAGACCAAGAATTTCAATTTTAAAATAAACTCTATCCCAGCTTTCTTCCCTTTTTAGACATTTAGCTTCTTTAATCTCAACAAGATACTCAGCTTGATTTTCAGGTTGACTAAGAAGGAGCCAAACTCTCTCTATCGGCTCATTGAGAAGAAGAGCCGCCGTGACAATTGTTTGCCCATCGCCTAAAATCAAGGGCTCTTCAGGAATTACAATTTCTTCAGCTAAAAGTTTCGCCTTATCTTCCGTAGACAAACCGCCAAGGCCATCAGGTCCAAAATCGGGCCATTCACTTGGCCACGACCATAGTGAAACTAGCCAATTCATCGCGATTGAAAAAATAACCGCTCCCGGTATAAACATTTTGACCATTACAATATTTTTTTTAATAAAATTAAGCTTAGATTAGCAACCTTCAAAAGCTTGATCAAGATCAAACCTACTTAACTAGTTAAACTAGCAATTATTTTGATTAAGCAAAGGTTTTCCTTGCAATTATCCTTTTTATATTGAAATTAAAATTATTTTTAAGACTAAAAAAATTTTAAAATATCTGAACAAGCCGAAAAATTTACTGGAGGAAAAAATGGTATTTTTTAGAAAAAGATTATATCTTCTTATCTCCAGCCTAGGGGTGGTCTTTTCCCTGTTTTCGCCAATCTCTTCCCTTCTTCTCTCACCAAGGCCCTATCATGAGAAATTACTTGTCTCCGGAATAACGGAACCGATCGAGGTAATCAGAGATAAATGGGGAATTCCTCATATTTTCGCTCGCAACGAACCAGACCTCTTTTTTGCTCAAGGTTTTGTGGCTGCTACTGATCGCCTTTTCCAGCTGGAGCTTTGGCGACGCCAAGCCACTGGAACTTTAAGTGAAGCTTTTGGGCGCCGTTTTCTTCAAACCGATATCGGCAATCGCCTTCTGCGCTTCCGAGGTAACCTGAAGACTGAATTAGATTTCTATCATCCCCGTGGCGAGAAAATCATTAATTCCTTTGTGGCTGGAATCAACGCTTACATTGATTACATTAAACAAAAACCAACCTTATTGCCTGATGAATTCCGTTGGCTGGGTTTTGAACCTAGCTATTGGTCTCCTGAAGAGGTTATTTCAAGACATAATGGGCTTTTCCGAAATGCTAGTGAGGAAATAGCCATTGCCCAGTCAATAAATTACTTAGGCCCCAAAAGAGTGGAGGTCCTCCTTCCTTTAAAGCCTCTAAAACCTGATCTTTCTAAGGAAATTCATCTCGATTTATCCCTAATTCGAGAAGATATCCTTTCTCTCTATCGAGCGGCTCGTTCAGAAATTAATTTTTTACCATCTGATATTGTCGATCCTGAGGTTAGGGCTAAGGCCCTTTTAAATTTCCCTGATCACTTTCAACTAATTTTCCTCCCTTCAAAGTTTTTCGTCCGAGGAAAAGATGATGATTTAACCATTTTTTCGCTTAATCCTTCATCATTTAAATTTTTCCTGCCAATATTAACTAAACCCGATAGTTTAGTTGGCCAAACTCTGACTTGGTCCGATTTTTCCAATTTTAGCGGCAGCAATAATTGGGTTTTGGCTGGTTGGAAGACTATTTCTGGACAGCCCCTTTTAGCTAACGATCCTCATCGAATCCTTCAGATTCCTTCGCTTCGCAGCTGGGTCCATCTAGTCGCTCCGGGCTGGAATGTTATCGGTGGCGGTGAACCTGCTTTGCCGGGAATTGCCATCGGCCATAATGACTATGGAGCTTGGGGCTTAACGATTTTTGCTACTGATCAAGAAGACCTTTATGTCTATTCGGCTAATCCAGAAAAACCGGATGAATATCTTTATGAAGGAAAATGGGAAAAATTAACAATCATTAAAGAAATCATAAAAATAAAAAATGAATCGCCGGTTGAAATCGAATTGAAGTTTACTCGGCATGGGCCAGTGCTTTATGAGGATCGCGCTAATCATCTTCTCTGGGCATTGCGTGCTAGCTGGCTCGAAATTGGCTGTGCTCCTTATTTAGCTAGTTTAAGAATTAATCAGGCCAAATCATGGAAAGATTTTCGTCAAGCCTGTCGTTTCTTTCGAACACCTTCAGAAAATCTTATTTGGGCTGATCGACAGGGAAATATAGGCTGGCAAGTCGTTGGCTTGGCCCCGAAAAGAAAAAATTTTACTGGTCTTCTCCCTGTTCCTGGTGATGGTCGCTTTGAATGGGAGGGATTTATTGACCCTTTTGAGTTACCCTATGACCTTAATCCAAGGGAAGGCTTTATCGCTACCGCTAATGAATGCAATCTGCCGGCCAATTTCCCCTACCCTATAGGCTTTCTTTGGGCTGAACCATTTCGCTCTCAAAGAATAAGGGAAGTGCTCTCATCTAAAAATAAATTTGATTTAAAAGATATGATTTCCCTTCAATTGGACGTTATCTCGCTTCCCGCTCGCCAGCTTGTAGCCCTTCTTAAGCCTATAAAAACAGAGAAAGAATCTTTAAAAAAGGCCATAGATAAACTTTTAACTTGGGATTTTAGTCTTAAGCCAGATTCAGAGGAAGCCGCCCTTTATGTGACCTGGCAGCAGGCTCTTTTAGAGCGTGTCTGGCAGCGCTTTTTGCCAAAATCAGCCTACCGAGTTTTCCCTCGTCGCTCCCTTGAATTGACCATCAATTGCCTTCTCCATCCATCAGCTGACCTTTTCGGCTCTGAACCTGAAAAAATCAGAGATGAGCTTCTCCTGTCTTCGCTGGAGGAAGCTCTTAGTCAACTTCAAGAGAAATTTGGCACCGAAACTAACAACTGGGTATATGGACATGAAAAGTTTCATCATGTCCTCCTGCGCCATCCCCTAAGCCAAGCTTTGAAAGCAAAATGGCGATCAAGTTTGGATATTGGTCCTTTACCTCGAGGCGGCGACGCTAATACTGTTTTGGCAACTTCAGGTTTTAACCGTCAGACTTCTGGGGCTACTTTCCGACTAATTGCTGATTTAAGCAACTGGGATAATTCTGTCGGAACTAACTGTCCTGGGCAGTCAGGTGATTATCGAAGCCCTCATTATGCCGATCTTTTTAAAGATTGGGCCGAAGGAATTTATTTTCCTATTTATTTTAGCCGAAAGAAAATCTTAGAAGCAGCCGAAAAAATTATCCATCTTCTTCCTTTTAATAAATTAAATAAAGAAATGATTTGATCTTTATTTAAACCAATATTCACCTTTTATTAAGCAAAAGCTATAATAATATAAATGAGAATTATTCTTTTTACAGGGAAGGGCGGTGTAGGAAAAACCACCCTGTCTGCTTCGACAGCTGTTATTTCCGCTCGTCGCGGCTATAAGACTTTGGTTATTTCAACCGATGCGGCTCATAGCCTTTCTGATTCCTTTGAAGTCCCTCTTGAAAATACGCCCCGAGAAATTTTCCCCAATCTTTATGGCCAAGAAATTAATGCTCTTGAACAGGTAGAAAAAAGATGGGGAGAGATCAAAGATTACCTCATTGCCTTTTTTTCCTCCCAAGGAATTGATTCGATTGAAGCGGAAGAGCTAAGTGTTTTTCCCGGAATGGAGGAGCTTTTTAGCTTAATGGAAATTCGTAATTACTATCGGAGCAACGATTTCGATGTCGTCATTGTCGACTGTGCACCGACAGGTGATACCCTTAGATTACTTTCAGCGCCAGAAATAACGGATTGGTATCTAAAGCATATTTTCCCCATTGGCCGAACTGCGGCTAAAGCCGTTCGACCATTGGCCAGTCGAGTTCTTCCTTTCCCTTTTCCTGAAGACAGTGTCTTTGAAGCGATCAAAAATATTTCCTTGCAATTAGCTGAAATGAAAGAAATCCTGGAAAACGGTGAAAAGACCACTATCCGTTTGGTGGTCAATCCGGAAAAGATGGTAATTAAAGAAGCTCAACGGGCCTACATGTTTTTCAATCTCTTCGGTTACACTGTTGATTTAATCCTAGTCAATCGTCTCTTGCCCCCTGAAGTCGAGGATACCTATTTTGAAAGATGGAAAGATCTACAACATGAATATTTACAGATGATTGAAGAAATCTTTTCTCCCCTACCCATAGTTACCCTGCCCTTGTATCAAAAAGAAATTGTCGGTCTCGCCGCTCTCGAACAGGTCGGTGAAGCCCTCTATGGAAGTAAAGATCCGGCGGCCATTTTTTGCCAACAACGGCCCATTGAAATTGAAAAACTTGACGGCGGTTATAGCCTGTCCATCAGGCTTCCCTTTATCGAAAAAAAGGATGTTCAGCTTTATAAAAAAGGAGAAGAACTTTTTATCCGAGTTGGCTCCTTTAGACGAAATATTCTTATCCCTCGAATGCTTTTAGGCCGAGAGGTCCAATCAGCCCGAATGGATGGGAATAAATTAAAAATTTTCTTTGTCTAATTTTTTATCATTTTTTTGGGCTTTATATCCCTTTTGGTTTATAGCTATCCTTCGTGGGATAATTTAAATTAGATACCTTTGTATTTTTTCGGTCCATTTATGATAAAATTAAATAAAATATTGATTTCGAGGGAGGTCAAAACAATGGCTGAAGCCAGAGGGAAAGAAATAAGACTCGTTCTTCCTGAAGAGCTCTTTAATCTCTTTTTGCCTGAAGAAACTCAGAAGCACCTATTGAAAGCTAAAAAGGAAATTCTGCTAGCTTTCCGCTCCCTAATTGACGCTAAGATTGAAGCTTTAGAAAAAAGAGAGGAAAAGCTAACTGAAGAAAAAAAGAAAAAAATCGAAGTCGAATGACGTCAAAGCCATTTGACATCTGGCTTCATTTGGGATAAAAGAAAGCCTTTAACCATGAAGATAGCCCAAGATGTTTCCTCCTTGCCCAAAAAAGGCTTTCGGTTATTGCCTGAAAAGGTGGCTCAATTTGTTCTTTCTGTAGTCAACAATTTATCTTTAAGTCTGGCTCGTCAAAAGGCTAATCCCAATATCTTATCAGCTATTGGTCTTATCTTAGGAGCAGTAGCTGGTCTTTTTTTTGCCCTAGGTCAACCTCTTTTAGCTGCTTTTTTCGTTCTTCTGTGCGGATTTTTTGATATCCTCGATGGTAAAGTGGCTGAAAACTCAGGACGGCGGAGCCTTTTTGGAGCAATATTTGATTCCTCCCTGGATCGTTATTCTGAGTTTTTTATCTATCTCGGACTCGCCTATTATTTTCGTCATCATTGGAGTCTCTGGCTAATTTTCTTCACCATTCTAGGTTCCTTTATGGTCAGCTATGCCCGCGCCAGAGCTGAAGGGTTGGGAATGAGGAGCCATATCGGCCTGATGCAAAGGGCAGAAAGGATGATTCTCCTCATTGTTGGCGCCATTGCTGGGGTCATTTTTGACAAATTAACGATTTCCATGGTGGTCGTTCTCCTTATGATTACGGTAGCTTCGCATATAACTGCCTGGCAAAGAATTTTTTTTGTTCGCCAATGGGAAAAAGCTAAATCTCAATCAAAGGAGGTTTAGACAATGAGCCATAAAATAAGGGTCGCCATTATTGGCGTAGGCAATTGTGCTTCTTCCCTAGTCCAGGGAGTTTTTTATTATAAAAACGCTAAAGAAACCGATTTCATCCCTGGGGTCATGCATGTTAATCTTGGTGGTTATCACATTAGTGATATAGAATTTACGGCTGGTTTTGATATTGATAAAAATAAAGTAGGTAAAGATCTCAGTGAGGCTATTTTTACTCCGCCCAATAATACGACTAAGTTTTGTGACGTTCCTTATCTCAATGTGAAAGTCTACCGAGGCATGACCCATGATGGTCTTGGTAAATATCTTTCCCAGATAATTCAAAAGGCCCCTGGCCCAACCGCGGATATAGTTGGCATTCTAAAAGAAACCAAGACTGATGTAGTCATCAATTTTTTACCTGTTGGCAGTGAAGAAGCCACCAAATGGTATGTTGAGCAGGTTCTCGACGCAGGTTGTGCTTTTATCAATTGCATCCCCGTTTTCATTGCAAGTGAAAAGTACTGGCAAAAACGTTTTGAAGCTAAAAAATTACCTATTATCGGCGACGACGTCAAATCTCAAGTCGGCGCAACAATTCTCCATCGTACCTTAGTCAATCTTTATTTAGACCGGGGAATGCCCATTGATCGAACCTATCAGTTAAATACTGGAGGCAATACTGATTTTCTCAATATGCTTGAAAGAGAAAGACTCCATTCAAAGAAAATCTCCAAAACTAACGCGGTAGTCTCTCAAATAAGAGCCCGAGGCTTGGATATTGCGCCGGAAAATGTCCATATAGGACCAAGCGATTATGTCCCTTGGCAGAAAGATAACAAAATCTGTTTTATCCGCATCGAAAGCCGCCATTTTGGCGATGTGCCGACTTATTTAGATGTTCGTTTATCAGTCGAGGATTCACCTAACTCAGCTGGGGTAGTCATTGATGCTATTCGTTGCGCTAAACTAGCTCTTGATAACGGCATTGGGGGCGCTTTAATTGGACCTTCTGCTTACTTTATGAAAACGCCCCCAAAACAATTTACCGACACCGAAGCTAAGGAGTTGACGGAAAAGTTCATTGCGACTTATGGCAAAAAGAAACCAATCGTCCCTCCGAAGAAAAGAAAGGTAGCTAAAAAATAGAGCTACCCCTTAATTTTAGGAGCCATTTTTATTTGTCCTCCTTGTAATTTTGATAAAATATTTAATAAACAGGATCGAAATTTTTTGATTTCCAATTGAAATATATTTTAAGATAAGGCCAAAAAAGATTTTTCTAACAGACTAAGGCATTTTAGCGGCTCTAATAAACCGAAATTAAGGGAGAAAATAATGAATCGAGGACGAATAAGCTTATTAACTCTAATCATTTTTTCTTTTGGAGGCACATTATTAGCCATTGAAACCGGAGAAATTCGGGGCAGGGTTACTGATGAAAAAGGAATGGCTTTGCCTGGGGTAGAGGTGAAAATTCAAGGACCGGCCCTTCAGGGGATAAGAACTACTTTAACCTCAATTAATGGCGATTTCAGGTTACCTCTGCTCCCGGTTGGCTCCTATAGCTTAACCTTTAGTTTACCTGGATTTTCTCCCAGAATTGAAAAGGAAGTGGTGGTTAGATTAGGCCAAATTACCTATCTTGAAATAATTTTAATCCCTGAAACTTTAAAAGAAGAAGTCGTGGTTACAGCCGAAATTCCCCTCATCGATCGGACTTCAGCTGATACCAGCTTTCATCTTTCTAGTCGAGATCTGCAAAAACTGCCTTCGGCCAATCGAACCCTGGTGGACATTGTGAAATTTACTCCAGGGGTAACGGGAGTCCGAGTGAATACTCGAAGAGGAATAGCCACTGAAGGCCAGCCTAGTTTCCGCGGTGAAGGTGAAGAAGGTAATACATGGATCGTTGATGGTCTAGCAATAAGTGGGGTTAGATTAAGAAGCTCGGGGATGAGGCTAAATTTCGACGCGGTGGAAGAAGTTCAAATAATTTCTGATCCCTTCAATCCAGAATATGGTTCAGCTTATGGCGGCATTGTCAATTTGGTGACCAAAAGCGGTGGCAATAATTTTCATGGAGAGTTTGGCCTGATTTTTCAAGATAAAAGTCTGCAGGCTACTCGCCAGGAACAATTGTCTATTGTCAGTGAACCGAGCTATTTTTCCAATCAAAATTGGCTCTTTAATCTTGGCGGACCAATCCGCAAAGATCGCCTCTGGTTCTTTATCTCCAACAATTTTTTCCAGGATCATCAGGAAGCTGAAGCCACCACTCTTGATTATCTTCAGGTGCCGGCCGGGAAATTATCCCAACAAATAAATAATCTTTTTACTAAAATTACCTACTCAGTTAATCCTAACCACTCTTTTTCTTTATCTGGGGCTAATAACCGAACAATTAGTCAAAAGGGTGGACTTGGCCTGCCTGAAATGTTTGTTAAAAAAGATTTTAATGATTGGCTTTTTAGGCTTAATTATAAAGGTATTCTCAGTTCTTCAACCTTCATTGAAGCGGGCTTTGGCCACGTGGAGCGAAATTCTTCTCAAAAACCAGCCCATGGAAACCTTAAACCGGCGATGTATTTTATAGAGGATCTGGCTCAAAACATTCACAACTCTTATGGTCATGTTATCGATAATGAAAGACGTTGGGATTTTAGTGTTAAGCTAACTCATCACGCTGACCCACCCGGCTTTGGCCATCATGAACTTAGTTTTGGTTTTGAAGCTTATCAATTGGCTTCTGAATTTAAAGTTGACTTCTCAGGAAAAGGCGAGGACCTATTTCCTAATAATGGCTTTGATGTCGGGACCAAATATTTTTTTAATACCTGGCGTCCTGGCCAAGCCACTCCGACCTTCTTTTATGAATATGGAAAATTTGAATTTATCAATTCTTCCTGGGGAATCGGCCTCTATTTAAGGGATCGGATTACCTGGAAAAAACTCTCTCTCCTCCTAGGATTAAGGAGTCAGACGCAATTGTGTCTCGATGATAAAGGCAAGAAACTCTGGTCATGGGGCTTAGCGGATTTCTTTTCGCCTCGCTTTACTCTTGCCTATGACTTAACAGGCAAAGGAACTGATCTAATTAAGTTCGGCTGGGGCCTTTTTACTGACCTGATTACGACGATGCCGCTTGGCCTCTTCAATACAGGCGCCGGTTTATCCTTCCGTACTTATCGCTGGGTAGGTCCAAAAGCCCCTACGGAAGAGGAAATTCATAATCCCGCTAATTGGGTTTTCCAAAATGAACAAAAAACCCAACCCTTTGAAGTGGCTGAAGGCATTCATCCCAATTATCTGCAGCGCTTTCTAATTGAGTATGATCGGCGATTGACCAGAAATTGGGCTCTTAAAGCTCGTTACGTTAGGACGAAAGCCGAAAATCTTCTTGAAGTCTTGGCTATTTTCGATCCGAAAACCCTTTATAAATTTGTTTTCGATAATTTTGAATTGAAACGACGACATTACTCTGGCTTTGAATTAGAACTGCATGGTCAAATTGGCCGTTTCTCTTTAAACGCTTCTTATTCTCATGCCTCGGCTAAAGGAACTAATCCTGGACAAACCGAAACTGGCGCTTGGTCGCAAGAGGAAGGAAGTACAAATTATCTAGGGCTTTTTGGCAACCATCTTTATATTCCGGATTTGCCTGAACTTAAAGAAATCAAAGCTTATCTTGATTGGGCTCTTAAAGGACTAGGTGGCCGAGGAATTGGTGACGAAGGCTGGTATGGCAAATTACCCTATTCCATTGATCATAATCTAAAAATAAACGCGACCTTCGAGGCTCCCTTTGGAATTCTTGCTTCCTTTGCTTTTGAATATATATCTGGTTACTATTGGGAAAAATTGGGTTATGTCCCTTTCTTTGGAGGCTATTATTCTTTTCCAGAAGGCCGAGGGACAAGGAAAACGCCCCCTCATCATTACTTGGATTTCTCTTTAGAAAAGAAAATCCGCCTTCGCTCTTTATCTTTTCCCTGGATTCTTTCCCTTCGTCTTGATGTTTTTAATCTCTTTAACAGCCAAAAGCCTATCTCTTATGTTAAAGAGGATATCCCTCTTTTTGGTCAGGTTTGGGGAAGACAACAACCTCGCCAGGCTAGGCTAATGGTTCTCTTTAGCTGGTAAAAAAGATCTATTCGACAGTAACGCTTTTAGCTAAATTACGGGGTTGATCGACATCAGCCCCTAGTCGATTAGCAATGAAATAGGCAAATAATTGGAGTGGTAGCACGGTCAAGAAGGGCGTAAGGAGAGGATGAGTCGACGGAATGGGGAGGAGATAATCGACCTGTTGGCCAAGATCGGCTGGACTGTCAGTTAAAGCAATAATTAAGCCATCTCTCGCCTTAATTTCGTGAAGATTACTAAGCATCTTTTCAAAAATTCGATCTTTGGGGATGACCACCATTGTTGGCATTTTCTCATCAATCAAAGCAATAGGGCCATGTTTCATCTCGCCACCGGCGTAACCTTCAGCATGAATATAAGAAATTTCCTTAAGTTTAAGGGCTCCCTCTAAGGCTACAGGGAAGCTTATCCATCGGCCTAAATAAAGAAAATGGGCATAAGAGGCGAAGCGATGGGCTAAAGTCTCGATTGAATCTTGGCAATTGAGAATCTCCTCCATTCGATGGGGAATACGCTGCAATTCAAGCATAATTTCGAGAGCTTTCTCTTTCGGCAAACTTCTCTTGGCTTGACCCAACCAAAGAGCCAACAAAGTTAAGACCGCTATTTGAGCCGAAAAAGTTTTTGTCGCGGCCACTCCAACCTCAGGGCCAGCCTGAGTTAGCAGGGTTATTTCGGCTTCTCTAACTAAAGTTGAGCCCAGAACATTGCAGATGGCTATAATTGGACCTCCTTTATCTTTTAATCCTCGAACGGCTGCTAAGGTATCGGCTGTTTCACCTGATTGAGAAATGGCAATCACCAAATCTTCAGGAGAGATGAGACAATCGCGATAGCGAAACTCAGAAGCATATTCTACTTTGGCTGGAAAAGCCGCTATGGATTCGAAAAGAATCTGACCAATCAGGCCAGCGTGATAAGAAGTTCCACAAGCAATAATTACAGCCTGGCGGCAGGCCTTAAGCCTTTCGGCTGAAGCTGCAAGATTAGGTAAAATGACTTCACCGGTGTCGAGAGAAAGTGCTCCGCTTATCGTCTCTCTGATCACTTGCGGCTGCTCATAAATTTCTTTTAACATAAAATGCTTAAAGCCCCGTTTTTCTACCATCAGCGGAGACCAGTTGAGCTCCATTATAGTTTTGTTGACTGTTTGGCCAGAAAAGTCAAAAAATTTAAGTCCTTCACTGGCTAAAACGGCTATTTCCCCATCATCAAGAAAAATTACTCGTCGAGTATGATCAAGAATAGGAACAACATCGGAAGCCAGAAAAAATTCTTTATCATTTACGCCAACAATCAAAGGAGGACCTGAACGAACTCCGATAATTTTCTCCGGATCAAGAGTTGAAAGGCAGGCGAAGGCAAAAGAACCTTCAAGGAGTTGAACTACTCTCTTAACTGCTTCTTCAAGACAACCTGAAAAATTTTCCTCGATAAGATGAGCAATAACTTCGGTATCAGTTTCGGTGCGAAAAAAGTGGCCTTTTTCCAGTAACTTTTGCTTTAAAATAATATAATTCTCAATAATTCCATTATGAACGACGATAATCTTTCCTTGACAGTCTTGATGGGGATGGGCGTTGATTTCATTGGGGCGACCATGAGTGGCCCAGCGAGTATGACCAAGTCCGTAATCGCCATCAATCGGATTCTTTTTTAAAAGGGCTTCTAAATCTTTTATTTTTCCTTTAACTCGGCATAAATTAATTTTGCCTCCGCTGACCACTGCAATCCCAGCTGAATCATAACCTCGATATTCCAGCTTCCTCAAACCTTCTACAAGGACCGCTGTTGATGACTTAGGACCAAGATAGCCAATGATCCCACACATGCCTTCCCCCCTAATTTCCTTCTTTTTTATTATTGGCTTCGCCGTCGTTTGGCCCAACCAGGTATTTCCACCTGTCTGGAGCGAGCAATAGCCAGGGCATCAGGTGAAACATTTTTGGTTATTGTGGAGCCTGCCCCGACATAGGCTCCTCGGCCTATTTTAACAGGGGCTACTAGCTCAGTTCCTGAGCCAATAAAAGCGCCTTTTTCGATAATTGTCTGGTGTTTTTGCCGACCATCAAAATTACAAGTTATAGTTCCGGCTCCAATATTAACTTTATCCCCAACTAAACTATCTCCTAAATAAGAAAGATGCATAGCCTTAGAATGTCGGCCAAAAATTGTCTTTTTCATTTCGACAAAGTTGCCAACATGAGCCCCAGTCTTCAGGACTGTTCCAGGTCGAAGATGAGTAAAGGGCCCAACTCTAACTTGATTACCGAGACGACTTCCTTCAATTACGCAAGAAGTCAAAATTGTCGCCTGATGACCAATTTGGCTGTCAAGGATATGAACAAAAGGGTAAATTTTAGCCTCTCGTCCAATGGTGGAATTACCTTCGATAACTACGGCTGGAGAAATGATCGAGCCTGAGCCTATTTTCACCTTAAGATCAATCCAAACAGAGTGGGGATCAATAAAACTTACCCCTTTTTCTGATAGGTTACTTATTTTCGTTTGCCTGAGATGAGAAACAATTTTAGGCCTATCCTGGGAGGAGCGAACATCCAAAATTTCTTTCTCCGACAAAAAGACTTCACTAACTTTTTTATTGTCTTTTTCTAATCTTATTTTTAAGCTTAAGAGCTCTTTTAGACTACCAGCGATTAGATTATCGTTTTCGATATCTACAAAATTCAAAACCTCTTTATTTAGGACAAAGGCTATATAATTAAAAGGCGAGGTTTCTTTTTTATTTTCTTTAAAAACCTCTTCTTTCTTTTGACCAGGAATAAAAAAGGTTAAAAAGCTTCTCTGATTAAGATGCCGTTTCAGAAGGTTCTTTAGAGAATCTTCTTCAAGAAGAGGATAAGCGGAATTAATTACTAAAAGGTTACTTGGACCTCCTTCAGAGAAAAAAGTCCTCAACCAACTTTTGAACCAGGTCTTTTTCTCTTTATTCGGGAAATCAGCTCTTTCCCAACCAAAAGGGATGAGCGCCTCCTCCCTTATATTCTCCCCAATGAGGACTTTCTTTTGGGGCTTAAGTTTATTAACTGTCTCGGCCACTATATCCAGACTAGACTGACCTAGAATAGGTTGGAGACATGGATTCTTTGAGGTTAATTTTCGTGACTTCTGACCACCGACGACCAGAAGGACAGCTAGATCTTTATTCATATTAATTTAGTTAACAATTTGAATTTTTTATCTTCCCAAAGAGGAGCAAAATCAGCCTCATTCTGGGCCATAACTTTATAAATTTTGTCTTTTTGAATCGCCTTCTTTAAACATTCCAAAGCTTCGTCATTTTGACCTTGCAAACAATAAATCTGGGCCATAAGATAATAAACTTTGCCCTCATCACTTTTGAATTCCAGAGCTTTATTGAGTAATTTGAGAGCCTCTTCATATTGGCCCTGATTTAAGCGAAAAACACTGAAATAATAATAGTCGTCATTGGTCTTAGGTAAACCAAGCCCTCTTTTGCCTTTCTCTTTAATAATTTTCAAATAGATTTGGGCTCGATCAACAAGCTCTTTCTCTTCGTTAAACTTGAGAATAAAGGATTCAAACAAACTTTGAGCTTTTTCCCAGTTACCTTTTCTATATTCTTTTATAGCCTCACCATAGGCATTTAAAGCCCGTTCATAAGAATCTTTCTTGCTCACTTCTTCTTTCACGATTCCTCCCTGATAGTCAAAAGTTTCTTTATTTTAGCTTAGAAACTAAGGCGCTTCAAGCCCCATCTCGATGAGATATCTAAGAAGAAGTTAAACTAAAAAAGAAGGGGTCAATTTTACTTCTTCCTCCCAATTGGCTTCATCCTCAAGCAGGGCTACAAGGCCGGCCTGATGGAGACTATGCCCACCTCGATAAACCTCAACTAGTCCTAGCAAGGGTTTCCCAGCTAAAGCCAAGTCACCCAGGAGGTCAAGGACCTTGTGTCTAATAAATTCATCTGGAAACCTAAGGGGTGGATTAATTAACCCTTGATCATCCAAAATGAGTGCATTGTCAAAGGAACCGCCTTTGGCCAAACCTTTGGTCAGCATCGAGGGAACATCACGGAGAAAGCCAAAGGTTCGAGCCGGGGCTATCTCTTCTACAAATTTTTTCAAATCGAGGTAAGTTTGAAATTGTTGGCGTCCAATTAGAGGATGGGAATACTCAATGGTATAATTAATTTTCAGGTCCGGCTCGGGAAGGAAGCATATCCAGCTACCATTTTTTTCCACTTTGACAGGTCTTTTGACCTTTATAATTCTTTTTTCTTCGGCCAAACATACCTGACCAGCGCTTTTAATTAATTCCACAAAGGGTTTAGCACTGCCATCGCCAATTGGAATCTCTTCTCCATCAAGTTCAATTTCTAGGCTATCAAGACCAAAAACATAAAGGGTAGCTAGAAGATGTTCAATCGTTCTAACTGTTATTGACTTATTTTTCAATAAAGACGAACTTTCAGCTCTGGCCAAACGATGATCAAGCTCTATTTCTTTACTACCAAGATCGAGGCGGCGAAAAATTATTCGCCCGGAAAAAGAGGGCTTAAGCCTTAAAAAAACCTTCTGGCCAGTATGAACTCCTATCCCGGAAAAGGTAATCTCCTTGGCCAACGTCCTTTTTTTCATTTTGATTTAGACTTTTATTTATCCTTTTGAATTATATTTGCTTGACTTTTTAATTTTAAAATCATAAATATTCTAACCCTTTTTTAGCTTCTAATAAAGCTTTATCTAGCCTTAATATTTTTTTGGGGCTAGCTGAAAAGCTTTCTTCTTATGTTAAAATTAGAGTATGAAAAAAAAGCTTGAAACACTTATCAAAAAGGTAGCCAAAGGGGAGATTTCACCCGAGCAGGCTCTCCGAGAATTGGAAGGTTTTCCTTTTGATGACCTCGGTTTCGCACGAATTGATCATCATCGGCTCTGGCGGAAGGGTTTTCCCGAAATCATTTTTGGGCAAAATAAAACCTCTGACCAGATAATTAAGATAGCCCAATCAATTTTGAAAGCTGGCGGCAATTTGATTATTACTCGGATTAATCAAGAAGCCTATCAAAAAATAAAAAATAAAATTAAAAATTTAACTTATAATCCTCAGGCTAGGATTGCCTATTGTCAACAGGATGAACCCGAAAGGGGCAAAGGAAAAATTGCCATCATCTCGGCAGGCACCTCCGACATTCCTGTGGCCGAAGAAGCAGCTTTGACTTGTGAGCTTTTAGGCAATGAAGTTGACCGAATTTACGATGTTGGGGTAGCGGGTTTACATCGACTTATAAGCGAAATGGAAAAGATTAGGCAGGCCAGGGTAATTATTGTTGTTGCCGGCATGGAGGGGGCTCTGCCTTCCGTCGTAGCAGGGCTGGTTAAAGCCCCAATTATTGCCGTCCCCACCAGCATCGGCTATGGGGCAAGCTTTAATGGTTTGGCTGCTCTCCTGGCTATGTTGAATTCTTGTCCTGGTGGAGTGGCCGTTGTCAATATAGATAATGGGTTTGGAGCCGCAACGGTGGCCAGTTTAATCAATCATCTTTAAAATTTTCCGCCTTCCCTTGACAATTTTTACCTTGAGACCTATTATTAAGGGTGTCTTTTCTTCACCCCTTCTATTGAATGGAAATAATAGAAAAAATCAAACAAGTTGCCAATATAGTTGAGTTAGCTTCTGCTTATACCACGTTGCGCCGTCGCGGCCAAAAATTCTTTGGCCTTTGTCCATTTCACGCTGAAAGAAATCCTTCCTTCACGGTCGACGAGGAAAAACAGCTTTACCATTGTTTTGGCTGTGGGGCTGGAGGTGATATTTTCTCTCTTATAATGGAAAAAGAAAATTTAAGTTTTCTTGAAGCCATACGTTTCTTGGCTGAGAAATATCATCTTCCTCTTCCTCAGCCTGCTCGCTTAAATCCCGAGGTAAAGAAGCTGGAAGCTCGACTCTACGAGATAAATGAGCTCGCTCTAACCTTCTTCCGTCGTCAACTCCATCAAACCGCTGAAGGCCAAAAGGCTCTCTTTTATCTTCGACAACGAGGGCTTGACGATAAGACAATTGACGAGCTACGCTTAGGCTATGCCCCCTCTTCTTGGAACTCTCTAGTCAATTTTCTCAAAGAAAAAGGAGTCACTTTTCAAGAAATTCTCAAGGCTGGCCTGGCCTTGCCCAGCCAAAAAAATCAAGAAATTTATGATCGGTTTCGAGGGAGAATTATTTTTCCTATTTTCAGTCTTTCTGGCCGGGTGATTGCTTTTGGAGGACGGATTTTAGGAGAAGGAGAACCAAAATATCTCAATTCTCCAGATACACCCGTCTATACGAAAGGGCAAGTTCTATATGGATTAAATTTAACCAAGGAGGCGATTCGAACCGCCCAAGAGCTAATTCTTGTTGAAGGCTATATGGATTTTATCGCTCTTTATCAAGCCGGCCTCAGAAACTGTGTAGCTTCCTGTGGAACCAGTTTAACCGTTCAGCAAGTTTCTCTCGCTCAGCGTTTTGCCTCGACAATTATTATTAGCCCTGATGGAGATGAAGCCGGTCAAAATGCGGCGGTGAGAGCTGTTTCTATCTGTCTTGAAAAAGGAATGCCCTCAAAAGTTGTAATTTTACCAGAAAAAATGGACCCTGATAGTTTTCTTCGCCAACGAGGCAAAGAGGCATATCTCAAACTAGTAAGGCAGCCTTTCCTTGGCTTCGACTTTCTTCTCAATAATACCAACCAAAACTCAAAAATTTGCCTCTTGAATCTCGCTCTCAGGTGATTCGGTCTTTAATCCGAGAAATTGAAAAGGTCCCTGATCCAATTACGAGATCCGACTACCTTCGCTTGCTTAGCGAAAGATTTAATGTTGATGAAAAGATAATCCGGAGCTTAACTCAAGACAAAGTCGAAGAGGAAAAAAGGACAGACGGAAGTTTTGAACTTTTGGCTGCCGAAAAAAGATTGCTTCAAATCCTTGATCAATCTACCCAGTTGGCCCGCCAAATCCTAGCCGAAATTAAACCGGAAGAAGTTTCGAGTTGGCCTGGGGCCCCGATTTTTCTTTATTTGTTAAATAATCCGGATTGTCCCTCTAATTTACTTTCTTCCATGAAAGCTTTTTTACCCACTTCCCTTTATCAACAGCTTGCCCGAATCTTAATAGAGCGACCAGTCGGAGGAACGAAGGCTGAAGCCTTGGATTGCCTGCGCACCTTGCGTCGTTATCGTCTGGAAAAAGAGATCTTTGAAATCCAAAGAAAAATTTCGGACTTAGAAAGGCAGGGCCAAAGAGAAAAATTAAGAAGTCTTCTTTTGACCAAGCAAAGACTAATGGAAGAAATTATAGCCTTAAAATGAATATATGAAAAATCCAATTGAAAGGAGATAAAGTTGGCGCCCAACCACAAAATTTCTAAAAATGAACTTCATGAGCTTCTTTCTAAAGGTCGGCGACAAGGTTACCTCTTTTTTGATGAAATTGATCGAACTTTCGAGGACGATTTTGAGGCCGACATTGATTTTGATGATTTTCTTAATTCTATCGACGATTACGGGATAAAAATTTTAGACTCCCGACCAAGGGAAATAATTGTTCGACGGCGTCGTTCTGAGCTTGCTTCAACTAGTTTAGAAAGAACCACAGATCCAGTTAAACTTTACCTGCGAGAAATGGGTAATATTTCCTTGCTCACTCGAGAAGGCGAAATTGCCTTGGCCAAGGAAATTGAGCGGGGAGAAAAAGCGGTAATGAAAGCTCTATCAAGAACCAAGCTAGTTCTTAATGAAATCCTTTCATTAGAAGAAAAAATTAAACAAAGGCCGGCCATTATTCAAGAAATGTTTGATTTTAATGAAGAAGATTTAACGGAAGAAAAAATCGAAGAAAAACGTCGCCAAATTCTAAGTCATATCAGAAAAATAAAAGAACTGGCCAATAAACTTTCGCGTCTTCCCAAAAGCAAAAAATATACCTTAGCTCGAGGCCGGCTGATCATTACTATGAGCCAGCTTATAAGAGACCTGTCCATTAAGTCTACCGAAAAGGAAAGAATAATTGACATTCTGCAAGAAAAAATGCGCCAAGTTAATGATCTTGAAGATGCTTTAGTAAATTTGAACCAGACTCTTAATCGAGCCAAGAGCCAAAAAACACGGGAAATTTTAAAAGATAAAATCAAGGCTAAGGAACGCCAGCTTAAGGCCATTCAGAAAGAAGTCGGCCTCGACCCTCAGGAATTAAGAAAAGTCATTCGAACAATTACTATGGGCAAAAAGATCAGCGATCAAGCCAAAAAAGAACTGGTGGCTGCCAATTTAAGATTAGTGGTGTCAATCGCCAAGAAATATAGCAATCGGGGGCTGCAGTTTCTTGACTTAATTCAAGAAGGCAATATTGGTTTAATGAAAGCAGTAGAAAAATTTGAATACCGCCGGGGTTATAAATTTTCCACTTATGCTACTTGGTGGATTCGTCAAGCTATTACTAGAGCCATTGCTGATCAGGCCAGAACCATCCGCATCCCTGTTCACATGATCGAAACGATCAATAAACTGATTCGAGTTTCCCGGGCTTTGGTCCAGGAAATTGGTCGTGAGCCGACATGTGAGGAAATTGCGGAAAGAATGGAAATGCCTGTCAGCAAAGTCCGTAAAATAATTAAAATTGCCCAGGAACCAATCTCTCTCGAAACCCCAATTGGGGAAGAAGAAGATAGTCACCTGGGTGATTTTATTGAGGATAAAGTCATGCCCTCACCTCCTGATGCTGTCATCCATAACAGTTTAAGAGAACAAATTGAAGAGGCCCTTAAGACTTTGACAGAAAGAGAAGCTAAAGTTTTGCGAATGCGCTTTGGGCTAGGAGATGGAAATGAACATACTTTGGAGGAAGTCGGTCAGCAGTTTAAAGTTACGAGAGAAAGAATTCGCCAAATTGAGGCCAAAGCTTTGCGCAAACTTAAACATCCTAGCCGCAGTAAAAAGCTTCGGTCTTTTCTGGATAACATCTGACGACGAAGAAAGGTTATTTGACTTCAATTTGGACTTCTGTTATTAATTTTACAAAAGGGCCTATAGCTCAGCGGTAGAGCTACCGGCTCATAACCGGCAGGTCCCAGGTTCGAATCCTGGTAGGCCCATTTGATGTGTGAGGCTTCAATGTGGATATCGAATTTGATAAATTAATCGCCCTGCAGGAGATTGATAACGAAATCAAAGCCCTCCATCATCTCTTAGATTTAACCCCTCATAAATTAAGTGAAATCGATCAAAAGATAGCTCTGGCTCAAGATATAGTTCAAAAAAGTAAAGAAAAACTCCTCCAAAATCAAAAGAAAAGACGTGAGCTTGAAGGCGAAGTAGCTGTAATCAAAAGTAAAATCGCAACTTATAAAAGACAGTTAAACGAGGTTAAAACTAACAAAGAATACACTGCCTTACTTAAGGAAATCGAAGAAGCTCAGAAGAAAGTAGATGCTTTGGAGGAAGAAATTATTGCCGCTCTTTTAGAAGCAGATGATATTGAAAAGGAAATTCAACAGGCTAAGGAAAATTTTTTAAAAGAAGAGACCCGCTATCTTAAAGAAAAAGAGGCCTTACTCCAGCGCCAACAAGAAGGCCAAAATAGATTACAGGCACTCGTAAGAAAAAGGGAAGACCTGGTTAATTTAATGGCTCAGGAGCAACTGGCTTTATATAACCGTATAGCTGAAAAAAAAGGCGGCATCGCTATTTCCCCGGTAACGGATGATTTCTGTTCGATGTGTCATGTTCGGATCCGACCTCAGGTTCTCAATGAGCTTTACGATATGAAAAAAATATATCTTTGTGAAAATTGCGGTCGAATACTTTATTTATCCCCTGAAAGAAAAGAAAAGAAGCAGGAAGGAGCCAAAAAAGCTGTTTCCTCTGCCCGCAATTCAATCAAATGATTAATTAAAGGAAAAATACTTCACTTATAATTGATTGAGCTCAGCTTCGCGGTAGAGAGCTTCAATAACTGGTTGATATTTCTTTTCAATTATTGATCGCCTTACTTTAAGAGTCGGGGTTATTTCTCCTTCAGCCAGATCAAAATCGCGTTCAAGAACAGCAATTTTTTTAACTTTCTCAAAAGAGGCAAGATTAACTGTCAAGCGATCCACCTCAGCCTGTAAGAACTTGATGACTTCAGGATGTTTAACCATTTCCGATCGACTCGCAAAAACAAGATTATTTTGTCTCGCCCATTCTTCAACCTTTTCAAAATTGGGCACGATCAAAGCCGAGATAAATCGACGCCTATCGCCGATAACGACCGCATTAGAAATGAAGGGACTTGTTTTGAGGAGATTCTCAATCGGCTGCGGGGCAACATTCTTACCCCCGGCGGTAACAATGATGTCTTTTTTCCGGTCTGTAATGACTAAAAAGCCATCTTCGTCAAGATAACCAATATCGCCTGTCTTAAACCAATCACCTTCAAAGGACTCTTTTGTTTCTGCTTCTTTTTTATAATAACCTTTCATAACATGAGGTCCCCGCGTCAGAATTTCTCCATCAGAAGCAATTCTTACCTCTACTCCGGGAATAGGTTTACCGACCGTTCCGAGACGTAGGTTTTCAAAAGTATTGACTGAGATGACGGGTGAGGTTTCAGTAAGGCCATAGCCTTCAAGAATAGTTAAGCCCATGGCAAAAAAGAACTCAGCAATGTCTTTGGAAAGAGGAGCCCCGCCAGAAACAAAAAAGCGCACCCGTCCTCCTGTTCTAGCGATAATTTTAGAAAAAACAAGTTTATGGGCGATTGACCTTTTCAATTTTAGATATTGAGAAATAGGGCGACGATTGAGTTGGCGACGGGCATAGTCTTTTCCGACTTTAAGCGCCCAAAAAAATATTTTCCTTTTTAAAGAAGACTCAGAGAGAACATTTTCCATTACTCGAGCATAAATTTTTTCAAACACTCGGGGGACACTGACCATAATGTGTGGCCTTATCTCCAAAAGATTTTGAGCAACCGCCTCAATACTCTCTGCAAAAGCAATAGTGCAGGCCTTATAAAGGTAGGTGAACATAACCATTCGCTCAAGGACATGAGAAAGAGGCAAAAAAGAAAGGACAGTATCTTCAGAAGAAAAAGGGATGATTGAGGAACAACTCTTAATGTTGCTAATGAAATTGCTATGCATGAGCATCACCCCTTTGGGAATACCAGTTGTGCCGGAAGTATAAATAATTGAAGCCACATTTTCAGGTCGAATTTGAGCAATCCTCTCTTCAAAAAGATTGGGCTGGGAATTAAGAACCCTCTCTCCTTTGGCCAATACCTCTGTCCAAGTTAAAACGCCGGGTGGAGCCTCTTCCTGGAAAGTAATATAATGATCGACTTTTTTTAATTGCGATCTAATCGCTTCAATTTTTTTACCTTGCTCTTGGTCAGAATAAACCACAATTTTAGCATCAGAATCGTCGATAATATAGCGTATTTGTTCAGGCATTAAGGTAGTGTAAATAGGCACAGTAATTGCTCCAAGGCTAATAGTAGCCAGATCCGTCATGACCCATTCTGGCCGGTTTTCAGAAAGGATAATTAATTTATCTTCAGGTCGAAGACCTAACTCCCAAAGACCGAGACTCAGCTTTTTTACCTTTTGACCGAATTCTTCAGTCGAAAGGGGAATCCACTGCCCATGCTTTTTATAAAGCATCAAATCAGGCTTGGCATAATTCTTGATAGTGTTTAAAAAAAGTTCAGCTAAAGTCTCAACCATGATTCTCCCTCCTCAAAGAGTCGGCGGCATTTTAAATTTATTCCTCAGGACTTGTCAAGAAAACTTTTATTTGGCCAAATTTAACCTAAATTCTGTTATTAATTGCAAACAGGGCAGTTAAAAATTGGTTGGCCTCAATTATGTTGTTTAATTCGACTCTAATCCCTTTGCCATTTATTCTTTTAACCCAGGGAAGATAGGCCGTAGTTTCAGCATCAAAGATACTTTTAAAAACTATTTCCAAAGTAACTGGTTTTTTTATCTCAAAGGGCCTCATCTCTCTTATTCTTTTGACTGCTTTTTCCGCTTTTTGCTTTATTTCCATCTGAACTACTCGGGGATGAGCTGATTTGGCGGAGAGAAAGCCTATAGATTCTTTGGTAATGACGGTCTCGATTGGTCCAAAATTTTTCCTCGCTTCCTCGACAACATGCTGATCACCACAGACCATAATAACCGGCACTCCAAAGTGACCAGCCACTGCTGCGTTAAAAAGGGCTTCAGAAACGATAAGCCCATTAACTTTAATTTCCTCGAATTTTGTTCCCCAGATGGTATGAGAAAGGTTGGCATTTGGAGTTCCCTCTTTTGGATGATAGCCAAGGAAAATGACCCCATCAAAGGTAGAGTCAATTCCCTCCATTTGGAGGAGAGGTCGGGGAAAGGATCGAATAAGAAGGGCTTTTTCGTTCAAATCTTCAGGAATTATATTTTGAGCATTGCCATGGGAATCAGAAACAATTATCACCTCAGCTCCGGCCGCCAAACAACCCTCAATGGCGGCATTGACTTCAGCGGTCATCAATTTTCGCCCCCTCTCATAATCAAATTGACCAGCCGAAGTTTGAGCATTAACCACATGAGCAATACCTTCCATATCCACAGAAATGTATATTTTGGGTTTTTTGGCCTCGCCTCCCAGCTGAGAGACCAATAATAAAAGAATTGCCCAGACGACAAAGAAAGGATTTCTCTTCATTCTAACCTCCTTTTTTTGGCTGAAAATATTTACGATAAGCCTATTCCCTCTGTCAATTTCTTCTTATCAGCTAAAAATTAGCTCTTCATGATTTAAGAATTTTAAGTCTAATCATCATTAAGTTAACAGCATTTTGACCGATAATCGTTATCTAAGTCTTCCTAAAACCATTTATTATAAAAGTTTTTGAATTATTTTTGATAAATTTATATAGTATAAAAAGGAGAAGAAAAATGAATTTTGTCCATGTTGAGGGCCAGAATAAGGGAAAGAAGGTCATTCTTTATGCGATCTCGACTTGTGTTTGGTGCCAGCGGGTCAAAGAATTGTTAAAAAATCTCAAAATAGACTATACTTACGTTGATGTCGATTTGGCTTCAGGCGATGATAAAAAGCAACTAATTAAAGAAGTAAAAAGATGGAATCCGGCCCTTTCCTTTCCTACTTTGATTATCGATGATAAGATCGTTGTAATTGGATATAATCCTGAAGAAATAAGGAGCCGGCTTTTTGATGAAAGAATTTAAAATCAGTCCAGAATTAATTGAGACTTTTTATTTGAAATTAAAAAATGAAGGCGAAGCTGCTGGCTATTATTTAAATCCTGATGAAAAATTTACCAAGGAGTTGGTTAAGGGTCTCCTGATTAATGAACAAAGATATGGCTATCCAGCTTGTCCCTGCCGACTGGCGAGTGGAATTAAAGAAGAGGACCTCGATATTATCTGTCCCTGTGATTATCGAGAAGCTGACCTTAACGAATTTGGAACATGTTACTGCGGCCTCTATGTCTCGGAAGAAATAGTCAAGGGTCAAAAGAAAGTTGAAAAAATCCCAGAGCGTCGAAAACCTGATTGGGCTGAAAAAGATTTAAATCAATCTGAATTGACTCAAAAAACGGCTGACAACAAGAAGATAATTTTAAAAGAAGGGTCGACCCAGAAGAACCTCGAAAACCAAAGCTGGCCGATTTGGCGATGTCGAGTCTGCGGGTACCTTTGTGCTCGGGACACGCCGCCCCTTATTTGTCCTATCTGTAAAGCCAGACAAGAACGCTTTGAAAGATTTTTAGGATTAACTTTGATTTAAAACCTGGGGACAGAAAGGGTCCGGTTGAGCAAAATCACCAAGGCAAAGATAGGCGCGGGCATAACATCCAGCTTGACAAAAATCACTAACTGAACATTTCTCACAGGCCTTTTTCCTTTCTTTTAATAGATTATAAAGGGGGTGATTTTCCATTTCTTTTATGGCTTCTAGTAAAGACTTTGTTCTGACTTCAGAAAAAGGAAAATCAACTACATCACAAATAAGAATATCGCCTGATGGCGAAAGGTCAATAATTTCAAAAGAAGGACAAGGCTCGATGATCAGATTATTAGAAAAGGAAAAAAGCTTAAGGAACGGACAATCAGCCACGTGGACTGGAAAGTTAAATTTATCGGCTGCTTCAGAAACCTCTTTAACAGTGTCAACGATTAACGAAGAATCAATCCAAATTCGGCTTTTCCTCGCCTCTCCAGCAGGAATAAGAGGAATCAAACAAAGGAATTTAGCTCCCCATTCTTTGCCCAAACTTACCATTTCAGGGGCCTCAAAATAATTAATTGAAGATAAAGTAAATAAAAAAGCAAAAGGAATTTCAAATTTCTGTAATAAACTTAAGTTAGTTAACAAAAGATCAAAGTGACCTAGCCCTCTGATTTTTTCATAGGTTTCTTTTTTGGCCCCATCTATAGAAAGATAAAGAAAAACATCAAGCTCTTTTAGCCGTCGCAGATTCTTCTCATTTAAGAGCAAACCATTGGAATTTAAAGAAACACTGAGGCCAGATTCTTTCGCCTTTTGAAGGTAATCCATGGTTTCGGGAATAAGTAAGACTTCCCCGCCACTGAAATCAATCTCTTTAATCCCCATTTCCTTAGCTTCTTCAATTAACTCAAGACTCCTTTCTCTGGTTAATTTTTTTTCCCATTCTCGAGAATGAACATAGCAATGAGGGCAATTTAAATTACATCTGGTGTCTAGAATCCATAAAAGTTTATTATAAATTAGCCACCTCCCACTCAATCTTATTTTTTATTCTTTCAATTAATCTTTTCCCCAACTTCATGTTTTTTCCAGGTTTTGGTCACGATCTTCAGCTCCTTTAACTTTTTATTGAAAAAGTTAAAAATTTAGAGGCAGAGAGACAATTGATAAATAAATCAGTCAAAAAACTACTCTTCGCGGACTTTGGCGACCGAACAAACCCTGTCGCCTTCATCCAAGTGAATAATTCTAACTCCTTGAGTTGCCCGGCTGAGGGGACGAATTTCTTTGGTCTTAATCCGAATGACTTTTCCCAATTGGGTAACAAGAATAAGTTCATCTTCGCCAATACCAACTAAGCTGATTGCCGCTCCAACCTTGTCATTGACTTTTAAGTTAATTACCCCCTTACCACCACGATGATGGCGGGGATAGAGGGCAATCTCAGTTTTCTTACCATAACCTTTTTCCGTAGCGGTAAAAATGTACTTATCTTCCTTGCCCACAACCACCATTCCCACAATTTCATCCTTTTTCTGGAGGCGAATAGCCTTAACCCCAGAAGCCTGACGGCCCATGGGTCTTATATCTTTTTCTGAAAACCGCAAGGCCAACCCCTTTTTTGTGCCAATGATAATATCATTATTACCTTCAGTGATCTGGGCCGCAAAAAGCTCACTGCCTTTTTTTAAATTCATCGCCACAATACCACCGCGGCGGATGTTCCTAAAAGCAGCCAGACTTGTTTTCTTTATTAAACCGTCAGTACTCAACATGACCACATATTGGTTTTCAGGAAAATCTTTAACCGAGACAATTGATTGGACTTTTTCTTCAGGCTGAAATTCAATTAAATTGTGAATATATTTTCCGCGACCACTGACCGCCGCCTCCGGCACATCAAGAGCCTTTAACCAGTAAACTCGTCCCTGATTAGTAAAAATCAAAAGATAGCTATGGGTTGAAGCCACAAAGAGATTCTCGACAACATCCTCAGCTTTCATATCAATGCCTTTCCTTCCCTTGCCACCACGACTCTGATATCGGTAGGAACTTAAACCTGTTCGCTTAATATATCCAGAAGCGGTGTAAATAATAACCACATCTTCTTCTTTGATTAAATCCTCAGGCTTAATATCGGTTATTTCCTCTTCTCTAATTTCAGTTTTTCTTTCATCAGCGTATTCCTCTTTTATTCTTTTCAACTCTTCAATGATTATCTCTTGAATCAGCTTATCACTACTTAAGATTTTTCTTAACCGAAGGATTGTTTTCTTTAATTCTTCATACTCATTGACAATCTTTTCCCTTTCAAGCTTAGTCAGCCGCTGTAATTGCATTTCGAGGATTGCCTGAGCCTGTATATCAGTCAATTTATATCGGCTTATTAATTCTCTTTTGGCTTCTTCGGCTGTTCTCGAAGTTCTAATGAGCTTAATAATAGCGTCAAGATGATCAAGGCAAATATTTAAACCTTCTAGAATATGAGCCCGATGTTCAGCTCGCTTTAACTCAAAACGGGTTCTTCGCCGAACAACATCCTGACGATGGGAAATGAAATAGCGCATCATTTCGAGAAGTCCCATTAGTTTGGGTTGACGGTCAACAATTGCTAACAGAATTATGCCAAAGGAAGTCTGAAGAGCTGTGTGCTTATAAAGATTATTGAGAATAACCTCAGGCAATTCACCTTTTTTTATTTCAAAAACAATCCTTAAGCCTTCGCGATCTGATTCATCCCTAATGTCAGCTATGCCTTCAATCTTTTTTTCATTCACCAAGGCAGCTACATCCTCAAGGAGCTTAGCTTTATTCACCATATAAGGTATTTCTGTCACGACGACTCTTTCCCTCTCTCCCTTTCCTCCCCTTTCAATCTGGGTTTTAGCTCGGATATGGATTATACCCTTGCCATGGCGGTAAGCTTCAATCAAACCCTTTTTTCCGAAGAGGTAGCCACCTGTTGGAAAATCCGGTCCAGGAATAAAGCGCATTATTTCTTCGACCGTGGCCTCAGGGTGCTCAATTAAATAAATTAGGCCATCAATCACTTCACCCAGATTATGGGGGGGGATGTTGGTGGCCATACCAACCGCAATGCCCGAAGCTCCATTAACTAAAAGATTAGGAAATTTAGCTGGCAAAACTTCTGGCACCTCCAAGGTTCCGTCATAATTAGGAACAAAATTAACGGTATCTTTATCCAAATCATCCATTAATTCTTCAGCCAGTTTAGTTAATCGAACTTCGGTATAGCGCATGGCCGCTGGCGGGTCACCGTCAATTGAACCAAAATTTCCTTGGCCATCAACAAGGGGATAGCGCATCGTAAAATCCTGGGCCATTCGGACTAGAGCATCGTAGACAGCTGCCTCACCATGGGGATGATATTTGCCGATAACTTCACCAACAATTCGGGCTGATTTCTTGTAAGGCTTATTCCAGCTAGTCCCACTTTCATATAAGGCAAAGAGGGTACGGCGTTGAACGGGTTTGAGTCCGTCTTTAATATCGGGAATAGCCCGACCAATGATCACGCTCATGGCGTAATCAAGGTAGGACCGCTTCATTTCTTCTTCTAAGCTAACAATAATCTCCTCTTTCGCCATGACAAACCCTCGTTGGAAATTAATTGGTTTTAGATATCAAGCTGAGCCTCAAGGGCATTTTGCTCGATAAATTGTCGCCGACTTTCAACCTCTTCTCCCATGAGGATTGTAAATATTTTGTCAGCTTCAACGGCATCGCGAATCGTCACTTGAAGCAGAGTTCTCGTTTCTGGATTCATCGTGGTTTCCCAAAGCTGTTCAGGTGTCATCTCACCTAAACCCTTATAACGTTGAATTGTTATTCCCCTTTTGCCTTTTTCAAAGAGAACCTCGAGCAATTTGGTTTCATTTTCCACCTTAATTTCCTCATGGTCGGAAATAATCTGGAAAGGCGGTTTAATTCCCTCAAGCTCCTGATGAATCTTGACGAGATTTTTATATTCGGCGGAAGTAATAAGATCAGCATCTACCTTGCTGATCAAACTCATCCCATTAACTTGAAATTGAAGGTTTAACTCATGAATTCCATGCTCTTCATCCAAACTTAAAGCAGCTTGAACTCCCTTGGTAAGTAGAAGTTGTCTGATTTTCTCGACCCTTTTTTTGGACCTCATGTCTTCAAGAGTGGTAATACCCTCATTAAGAAGGACATCGACTATAAAAAAGGGATGATTTTTCCTCTCGAGTACTTGAATAAAATTCTTCTTGGCTAAAAGAAGCTTAAGCAGTCGGCGGCACTTTTCACCTTCAATCAGTTCCTTCTGACCACTCACTTTAATCTTAAATTCCTCGGAAATTTTTTTAATCATGAATTTTTCAAAATCGCGCTCTTCCTTGAGATATTGAATCATTTTCCCTTTGCTAATTTTATAAAGGGGTGGCTGGGCGATATAAAGATGGCCTCGCTCGATGAGCTGAGGCATTTGACGATAGAAAAAGGTCATGAGGAGAGTCCGAATGTGAGAACCGTCGACGTCAGCATCTGTCATGATAATGACTTTATGATAACGTAATTTCGAGATGTCAAATTCCGACTGTTCTACTCCAGTGCCTAAGGCAGAAATAATCATCCCCAATTCTTCACTTTTCAAAATCTTATCGTAGCGAGCTTTCTCAACATTAAGAATCTTTCCTCTTAAAGGTAAAATAGCTTGAAAGCGGCGATCCCGTCCTTGTTTGGCTGATCCACCGGCGGAATCGCCCTCGACAATGAAAAGCTCACTTTTAGCTGGGTCTCTTTCTTGACAATCAGCTAATTTACCGGGAAGAGAGGTCGTTTCGAGAACACTCTTGCGGCGGGCGAGTTCGCGAGCTTTCCGCGCCGCTTCTCGAGCTCGAGCTGCATCTAAACATTTCTGAACGATTTTCTTGGCAATAGAGGGATTCTCCTCCAAATAAGTAGTTAAATATTCATTAATCGTAGATTCCACGATCCCTTTAATCTCGCTGTTACCTAGCTTGGTTTTGGTTTGACCTTCAAATTGGGGATTGCGCATTTTCAAGCTAAGAACAGCACATAGACCCTCACGAGTATCTTCTCCGGAAATGTTTTCACTTAAATCTTTAACCAAATTATGAGTATTAGCATAATTATTGATGGCTCTAGTTAAAGCTGACTTAAAGCCAATAACGTGAGTGCCACCTTCCGTTGTATTGATATTATTGACAAAAGCAAAAATAGTTTCCGAATAACCCGTGTTATACTGGAGAGCCAGTTCAATAATGACATCATCTTTGGTACATTCGAAATAAATGGGTTTAGGATGAAGGACAGTCTTATTTTGATTCAGATACTGCACAAATTCGAGAATGCCACCTTTATATTGAAAAGTATGACTCTTATTGACCCGCTCATCAGTTATAGTTATCTTCAATCCTCGATTGAGGAAGGAAAGTTCTCTCATCCTCTGAGTTAAAGTTTCAAAATTAAATTCGATGGACTCAAAAATTTGTCGGTCTGGTTTAAAAGTAATTTTGGTTCCAGTAGCTTTGGTTTTGCCGACTTTCTTGAGCTTAGTAACTGGTTTTCCCCGTTCATAACTCTGAACATAAACACCGCCATCACGCCTTATCTCAAGATCAAGCCACTCGGAAAGGGCATTAACAACGGAAACACCAACCCCATGGAGACCACCAGAAACCTGATATACCTTGGAATCGAACTTGCCACCTGAATGAAGGGTCGTCATAACAACTTCAGCCGCCGGTCTTTTCTCCTTCTTGTGAAGGTCAACTGGAATTCCTCGGCCATTATCAATGACTGTTACCGAGTTATCGACGTGAATAATAACTTCGATTTGAGTACAATAGCCAGCCAAGGCTTCATCGATCGAATTATCAACGACTTCATAAACTAGATGATGCAGGCCTTCAGGACCTGTGCTTCCGATGTACATCGCTGGCCTTTTGCGAACGGCCTCTAAACCTTTTAAAACTTTAATACTATCAGCTGTATATTTTGCTTCCTTCATCTTGGCTCACTTTGACAAAATCGGGTTATAAAAAGTGGTCTAAAGTATAACCCTGATGGCATATGTTGTATAATCAAATAAAATTATACCTAAATATTGGACGAGTGTAAAGAAAAATCCTCTCAATTATTAAAATTTTTTTAACTCAAAAATAGAGGGTTGTTAGCCTTTAGCTGCTTTTTCTATAATATGAAAAAGTCAGATTAAGGGAGAAAAAGATGCCAGCAAATTTGCCCCCTGAATATATAGAAACTGAAAGAAAGCTTAAAGAGGCCAAAACTCCTCAGGAAAAACTGGAAATTCTTGAGCAATTATTGGCCATTGTGCCCAAGCACAAAGGAACTGAGAAGCTTCAGGCGTTACTTAAAACTAAAATTTCCAAACTTCGTCAGGAAATGCAGCGCCGACCCCAGGTAGCTCGCCATAGCCCAATTGCCCATTTGGAAAAATCCGGCGCTGGACGGGTTGTAATTCTAGGCTCGCCTAATTCAGGAAAATCAATGTTGATAAAATCATTAACTGGAGCGAATCCTGAAGTTGGCGACTATCCCTTTACCACTAGAATTCCTGCCCCCTATATGATGCGCTACGAAAATATTCAAATTCAGTTAATTGATACCCCTCCTTACCTTGATGACGATATCCCCCCCCTCATCCCTGAACTTACCCGGACGGCTGATGGGGTTATTATTTGCCTGGATTTAACTCAATTAGATGAGGCGGCTCGACTTGAAAATTTTCTTGAGGAAATGAAAAAAAAGAAAGTTGAACTTGTTGGCGAGAAAGAACCGATAGCTCTTGCCGAAAGAGCTTACAAAAAGAGAACCTTAATTGTGGCTAATAAATGTGATGTCGAAGGGAGTGAAATAGCTTTGGAAGAATTCCGCCTGCTTCTTGGTGATCGCTTGCCTCTTTTGCCAGTGTCAGCCTGGCGGGGGGATGGCCTATCCGATTTAAAAACCCGAATTTACAATCTCTTAGAAATAATCAGGGTTTACAGTAAAGCTCCAGGGAAAAAACCAGATTTTGATGAACCTTTTACTTTGAGAAAGGGAAGCTCAGTTATTGACATGGCTAGAGCCATCCACAAGGATTTGGCTGATAATTTCAAATACGCTCGCCTATGGCGCGGAAAAACAATTCAAGGTTTAATTGTCAATCGTGACCATCTTCTGCAAGAAGGAGACGTGGTCGAAATTCATGCCTAATCAAGAATATCATGAATTTATTTTTTAAAATTTAAGAAGGGTTCATCGGCCATATCCAAAATGGCCAAAAAGAGAAGTTGAGCTAAGTCTTCCAAAATTTCAGGCGTAATCGTGTCTAAGCTATCTTTAGTAAGGTGATAAAAGGAAGGAGCGCCTGAAACACTGAAGGAAAGACTGGGAATTCCCTTCCAAAGAAAGCGAGCAGCATCAAGGCGAGGTCGAGCCAAATTAGCAAAGGCTTGAGGATTTACTATCCGATGGATATAACGATTGTTGGCTCTTTCTATGAAAGCCCAAAGAGCCGGGAAATTTTTCCCCGAAAGAACAGAAATACGGTCGCCACAGCCAACCCCATCTAGATTAAGAAAACACACGGTTTTTTCTAAGGGCCAAACAGGATGCTCTAGATAATATTCCGAGCCATAAACTCCTTGTTCTTCAGAACCGAATAAAAGAAACATGATCGACCGCCCAGGTTTTATTTGCCATTTAGCCATTACTTCAGCTACTCCTAGAATAACGGCCACTCCTGAGGCGTTGTCATTGGCTCCAGGCATAAGTTCCCAGCACCGGCCAAGATGATCAAGGTGAGCTCCGAGGATGATAACCTCATCTTTAAGCTTAGGATCTGAGCCCAGGAGAAGAGCTATAACATTTTCGCCAGTTCCATTTGGGAAATGTTGGGTATTATTCCTTATGGTGACTGTTTTTCCGAGTTTAAATGACTGTGGTTTTAAGGTCTTTTCAATTGCCCTAACTACATCCTGGTGATTCTTTCCAGTTCCTGCAAAAAGGTCGTTGATGACCCTTTCGCCAACATGACTATAAATAAAACCTTCGATATAAGAATTATTAGGATTACAAATAGGCCCATAATTATAGAGCATTCCCTTGGCCCCATGCTTAAAAGCATTTTCCAATTTATATTGGTGAAATGAATAAGGCCGCCATTTAAGAAAAAGATCAGGGTCGCGATCAGGGGAAACCGGAACTTCCCTTTCCATAAGAACAATTTTTCCTTGGACCTCAACATTGGCATAATCATCGTAGCCAAGTTCAGGAGCAGTTATTCCGTAGCCGACATAAACGACTTCGGCAGTTATTTCGCCTGAAGCTGAAGTCGCTCCAGGAATAAATTCAGTTTCATATTGATAATATTTCTTGATTATTTCCCGGCCAACTGGAAGATGAAGGATTAATTCACATCCGGGAAAGACAAGAGTATAGGCGAGTGGATATGTTTGAATATAAGAACCATTATCGCCCCCTGGGAAAAGTCCCCAGGATTTAAAAAGCCCAGCTACCCACTCAGCACAAGCTTTATATTCAGGAGTACCCGTCAGCCGGCCACCGTATTTATCTGAAACCAATTCTCGGACATAGTCTAAAAGGCGGTGACTGGAAAGACTGTGCATTGCCTGAAGAATCTTGAATTCATCTGGTGGAAGAGATTGAGCTGATTGGCTCCAGGCAGATTTTTTTCCGAAATTCCCTATTAAGGTAAACAAAATAAAAAGAAAGATAGCTCCTTTTCTTAAATCTTTTTTCATCTCCGACCTCCTTATCTGATTCAAACTTTAAATTTCGTTTTTTATCATAAATTAAGAACAAAAACATCTCCTTCAATTTATCTTAAAAAATTTTTTATGAAGACACTCTCTTGCTGGTTTTAAGAAAAAATTGATTTCGATAAGGAAAATTTGTTATCGTAAAAGAACGATATCTTTTAGGAGGACGAAATGACCAGACGTTTAATCGCGATGGTTATAATCGCCAGTTTCTTTACGGCTTTTCTTTCTTCCGAGAAAATTGAAAATCCAAAAGTCTTGATGAAAACCAGCAAAGGTGATATAGTTATCGAACTTTTTGCTGATAAGGCTCCAATAACTGTTAAAAATTTTCTTTCCTATGTAGATGAAAAATTTTATGATGGCACTATTTTTCATCGAGTGGTTAAAGGTTTCGTGATTCAAGGAGGAGGATTGACCGCCGATTTTGTGACTAAAAAGACGAAGCCACCAATAAAAAATGAGGCTACGAATGGCTTGAAAAACTTAAAAGGAACAATCGCTATGGCCCGAACCTCAGAAGTTGACAGTGCTACTTGTCAGTTCTTTATCAATTTGGTTGATAATCCTTTCCTTGATCATAAAGATAAGACTCCAGAGGGTTTCGGCTACGCCGTTTTTGGCCGAGTTGTTTCTGGTCTGGAAGTCGTTGAAGCTATTGGGAATGTGCCCACAATGACCTATCGCGGCTACCGAGATGTCCCCCGAGAAACAATCACGATTATCTCTATTTCCCGCTTATAATTTAGCTTATCGTTTTTTTAAAATTTAAATCTAAGAGATTAAAATAATTGTCAGGAAGAATGAAAATTCGCCTTTCGAAAAGAATTCCGTTAGCTAAACCAGGTCTAATTTTTATCTTGCCTTTTCTTTGT
Organism: Candidatus Aminicenantota bacterium; assembly: GCA_026416195.1. Classification (GTDB taxonomy): domain Bacteria; phylum Acidobacteriota; class Aminicenantia; order Aminicenantales; family CALLJL01; genus CALLJL01. Next base: position 118,100 of record JAOAFQ010000191.1, read on the forward strand.
TTGGGAATAGGAACCGCCATTGTTAATTTATGGTTGTTCTCTATTATTTTTTTACTATTAACTTGTCTTTTAATTTTTTTCTTCCGAGATCCAGAAAGGAAAGTTATAGCCAAATCAGATTCCGTTCTTTCGCCAGCTGATGGTAAAATAATTGAGATCAAAAAAGACGAGGGAGGGCAAAAAGTAAGTATTTTTCTCTCCCTTCTTGATGTTCACATTGTTCGCTCCCCTATTGAAGGGGTTATTCAAGCTGTCGAGAAAAAAAGTGGCCACAAGCTTCCAGCTATGAAAAGTAAAGCATCCGAATTAAATCAGGCCCAACTTATTATCATTCAAAATCAGGATATGAAGATTAAGCTGAAAATGATCGTTGGTTTAGCGGCTCGAAGAATATATTGTTTTGTCAAACCTGGAGAAAACGTTTTAGCTGGATCAAGAATTGGACTAATGGCCTTTGGCTCTCGCGTTGAAATTATCATACCTAATAACTATCAGCTTCAAGTCAGGCTCTGTCTCTTATACACATCT
>JAOAFQ010000203.1 GCA_026416195.1 Candidatus Aminicenantota bacterium
CATCAGGATCCATGGTCGCTTCAGCCGTAGCACTGAAGCTGGACATATACCAAGGACTGTCAGGATCAACTGGTCGCCATTTGTTAGCCACAGGATCCCAACTGTAACGAATTCGCCAGGTAATGAAACTGTTTGGATTAACCGTCACAAACCACTGCAAAATATTGGCAATGTAATAACGGCAAAAGCTCACCTTTAAAGCTGTCTTGCCATCTCCAGTCAGATCATAAATCGCTCCAAGTCGAGGAGCAAAAGTGTTCCAGATAATCGGCTTAAAGGCTTCCTTAACCACCGGATGATAAACTCTTCCCCCATAAGTAACAGGTTTGCGTTCCTCCCCTTGCTTGGGAATTATCCCCTCTTGATGATCAAAACGAACACCGAGATTAAAGGTTAGTCGATGAGTGGGTGACCAGGTATCTTGGACGAAACCACCTATAACGATTTTTCTATCTTTGCGGATGAAGTTTTGGTAATGCAACATGTAGGTATCGGATCTGGTTGCTGGATAGATGGGGATAAAATTGCTGTTAAAATAGAAGAAAGGACCAAAACCATACTCGTCGTAATTAGAGCGCCAGTTTCGACTATCCCAAGAATATTCAAATTCAGCCCCAAACTTAATTTCGTGCGATCCCACAACATTATCCAGAAAATAGGTGGCATCGCTTAAAGCTTGAATTCGATCCCTCGTATAAACATCATCATAACCATAACTCTGCCAGTATCTTGAGGTAGCAGCATCGTAAATCTGAACTTTATCATTCTTAGCGGTCAGGTTTAGATGATAATTCAACCATGCACCTTTTAAATTCATAAACAGATTGGGATTGAAGAAATGGGTAAGTTGAAAATTATAAGTATAAATAGGGGTTGTTTGATTCCAAGTACTATCGACGGTCCGGAAAGCTGAGGCCCCACGATGATGCCGAATAAAATCATAATAATTAAAAGAAAAAACAACTCGATCTTTCTTGGTCATCTGATAAGTAATCTTTCCAAAGGGCATGTAATAGGTGTAATCTAAAGGCACATTTTCGCTTTTGTCCCATGGATAGCCCTGGACAAATTCTTGCGATTTACGATAAGTTCCAGTTAGGAAGAACCAGATTTTGTCTCTAATTATTGGGCCACCAACAGTAATCGAAGGCTCTACCTCGTAATCAAAACCCCCTTTTTGCCCTTCAAAGATGGTCCCTTTATTGTTGACCGATTGCAGATCCTTGTTGCGGAAATAACCAAGAGCACTGACATTAAATTTATTGCCTCCAGATTTAGTCACCACATTAACTACCCCTCCTCGAACACTCCCATACTCCGCTGGTAAACCGCCCGTCTGCACCGAAAGCTCTTCCATAATATCAATGCTGAAACTACCAGCCATAGTTCCAGTCACGGGATCAGTCACATTGACGCCATCAATATTATACGTATTGTCTCGTTCTGAACTGCCATGGACGGTGCTACTGGTAACCCCAGGAGCCATGTTAAAATACGTACCCAAAGCCCGAGCAGCCGGTAAGCTCTGCAATAATTCCTTAGTAATATTGACCGCCATCGAGGTTCGCTGAATATCAACCACCGGCGCTTGCCCAGTAACCGTCACGCTTTCTTCAATGGTCGCTTGCTCAAGAATAACATCAAGGGTGGTCGTCACGCCAACCGTTACTCTAATTCCTTCCCTAATCAAAGTTTTAAATCCAGGCAATTTAAAAGTAACTTTATATTCGCCTGGAGGAAGAGCTGGGAAACGGTAATGACCTCTTTCAGTTGTTATAGTTTCCATCACCGGCAGAATGAGAGCTGGTGAAGTGATGCTAACAGTCACCCCAGGCAGAGGTTGCTTATCCTGATCATAAACCGTACCATTCAAAGTACCTGTCTGAGTAATCTGACCAAAAGCTAATGATGAAAGGGCAATAAGAACTAAACTAAACGTTAGAAATTTTTTCATCCTCTCCTCCTTTCTTAATTTTTAAAATGATGAAATTGACCTTTTCTCCTTCTTCTCGCTTTGCTCTCACCTCCTTCCTTCTTCATTACTTTCTTTATTTTAATATAGCAAATTTCATGCCAACTTGATTTTTATCAAACATTTAGAAAGGAAAATCTCTTTCTTCCAATCTTGTTCACTGACATTTGAATTATTTTGAACTCACAAATTCAAAATATTGAATTCAAATAATTGAATCAGTTCATTTATTTGAATACAAAGAATTGAACTTAATATTATAATATAAATTTTAAAAAAAATCAAAAATTTTAAAAAAAAACAAAATTTGATAGTTAAATGACAGAAAGATTAAAATATTTATTTTAGGAGGAACACATGGCGGAAATAGATGAAAAAAGAGCAAATCTTTTTTATTCTGAAATACCTCAACAAGCTGACCTCTTCTTTCTTAAAGGTTGTAACTCTCTCGATTGGGGAATGAAGAACCGGCTAGCTCGCATTTTCAATTCTTCTACCGGACGAACTGTTATGTTAGCCTTTGACCATGGCTATTTTCAGGGACCTACCTCAGGTCTAGAACGAATTGACCTGAGTATTCTCCCTCTTATTTCTTACGCTGATTCCATCATGTTAACTCGAGGAATTCTGCGAACGATTATTCCAGCCTCGACCACCAAATCGGTGGTCCTCAGAGTCTCAGGCGGATCTAGCATCTTAAAGGAACTTTCCAATGAAGGCTTGGTGGTTGATATTGAAGAGGCTATCCGTTTGAATGCCTGTGCCCTGGCAGTTCAGGTTTTCATTGGCGGAGAATATGAGAAAGAGACTGTTTTAAACATGACCAAGTTGGTTGATGTCGGAACAAGATATGGGATTCCGACTTTAGCGGTTACAGCTGTTGGTCGAGAAATGCAACGCGATGCCCGCTATTTTCGTTTAGCCTGCCGAATTTGTGCTGAACTTGGGGCCCATTTTATTAAAACTTATTATGTAGAAGAAGACTTTGAAACCGTAACCGCCTCTTGCCCAGTCCCGATTGTTATCGCTGGTGGTAAAAAAATTCCGGAGTTTGAAGCCTTGAAAATGGCTTATCGGGCAATTCAGGAAGGCGCAGCTGGAGTTGATATGGGTCGAAACATTTTTCAATCTAACTATCCTGAGGCTATGATCCAGGCAGTCCGAGCTGTGGTCCATCAAAATGAAACTCCAGAAAAAGCTTATGCTTTATACCAAGAACTTGCCGCTACTCGAACTAAGGCTTAATTTTTCAGGCCTCCAGAATGGGTACTTCCAACCTCAAAGTCGAAAAGCTTTCCCAAATGAAAGCTATTCTTTGGTCCAACAATAAGGATATTCGTCTTATTGACTTGCCTCTTCAATCTCCCCGACCAGGGGAAATTCTGGTCAAGGTTATGGCTTGTGGAATCTGTGGGAGCGATGTTGTTGAATGGTATCGCCTTCCTCGAGCTCCCCTAATACCTGGTCATGAAATAGGAGCTCAAGTCGTCGAAGTTGGAGAAAAAGTAAGTCGATTTAAACCTGGCGATCGGGTATTCATTGCGCCTAAAGTACCCTGCGGTAAATGTTTTTATTGCCGCCATGGCCATTTTCCCCAATGTTCAGAAATAAAAGAAAGGCTTCCAGGTGGTTTAGCTGAATATATTCTTGTTCCCGAAATTATTGTTAATCGAGGAACATATCTCCTTCCGGAGAATCTATCTTATGAAGAAAGCACTTTTATTGAACCATTAGCTTGCGTAATTAGAAGCCAACATTTGGCCAAATTAAAATCTGGCCAAATTGTTTTAATTCTTGGAAGCGGGGTTTCTGGACTTCTTCATCTCCAATTAGCCAAAAGAAAAAAATGTTGGGTTATTAATACCGATATCGTTGAAAAAAAATTATCCCTGGCTAAGGAAATGGGAGCTGACTTTACTCTATTAGCCACTGATAATATTTCCGAAAAAATCCAAGAAAAGTTCGGGAAAAAGGCGGATTTAGTTATTTTATGTACCTCATCACTTTCGGCTATTGAGCAAGCTTGGATGAGCGTCGATAAAGGTGGCACAATTGTTTTTTTTGCTGTTCCTGGTCCCGAAAAAAAAGTTTTTATTCCCCTTAATTTTTTTTGGACCCAAGAAATTAAGATTCTAACTTCTTATTATTGTGGGCCTCTGGAGATTGAAGAAGCCATGAAACTTTTAAAAGAAAGAAAAATTGAGGTCAACCGCTTAATCTCCCATCGTCTGCCACTTGACCAAACAGCTCAAGGATATCAACTTGTGCTCGAAGGACGTGAGGCTTTGAAAATAATTATTAAACCTCATTTTGAATAATTTTGCTAATTCAAAATTTAAAAAAAGGAAAAAGCTATGAAAATAGCCCACATTGGCTTAATAGCCAGTTCAGAAAAAAAAGCTGACCAATTTTATCTCAATTTACTTGGTCTAAAAAAGAGTGGACCAAAAAAGGTAGAAGCCTATTTAGCTAAAAACCTTTTTAACTTAAACCAAGAAGTAATTTATTTAAGCTATTTTAATGAAAATATTTGTTTTGAAATCTTCATCAGCCCACAAATTAAACCTAAGCTCACACCTCACCACATCTGTCTTGAAATAGATAATCTAGAGAATTTTCTAGAGCAATGCTCAGCCCTTGGTCTGCCGGTAAAAAGAATAATTAAAGGAGAGAAAGAAATTATTTTTATCAGTGATTTCGATGGTCATCTTTTTGAAATTAAGAAAGCGCCGTTGCATCTCGCTTAATCCTACCCTGCCCATAAAGCTAAAGTCTGGTTATTTCAATGAAGGTATTTGAAGAAATCATCCAAAGTGGGGAAGAAAGCTTTTTAATCTTACTTCCTTGTCGTAAAATAAGGGATCAAATCAAACAAGGAGAACTGAGCTGATGAGGAGAAATTCATCATTTAAGAAAGGCTATGTCCAAGTTTATACTGGGAATGGTAAAGGGAAAACAACCGCCGCTCTTGGTTTGGCTTTAAGAGCAGCCGGCTATGGTTTGAAAACTTATATTGGCCAATTTCTTAAGGGACAACCCTATGGAGAATTAGAAGCAGTAAAAAAGCTGGGTGGCAAAATTATAATTGAGCAATTTGGTCGGAAAGGTTTTATCCATGTAACTGAAAATCCTGATGAGGAAGATATTCAAAGAGCCCGTTTTGGATTGAACAGATCACTTAAAATCATGTTGTCTGGTAAATTCCAAATTGTTGTTCTTGACGAAATTAATGTCGCTCTCTATTTTGGTTTAGTCACTGAAAAGGAAGTCCTCGATTTTATCGACAAAAAGCCTGAATCCGTTGAACTAATTCTAACCGGCCGGTATGCCCCTGCCTCGATCATCCGCCGCGCTGATCTTGTCACTGAAATGAAAGAAAAAAAGCACTATTACCAAAAAGGAGTTAGAGCCAGAAAGGGTATTGAAAAATGATACCTCGGGAAAAATTTGAGGTTTTGGTAGAAAAAGCCATCAACTCGCTCCCTATTTCCTTTCGAAAAAAGCTTAAAAATCTTTCTTTCATGATTGAAACTTGGCCTCCCAAAACCGAAGATAACAAAATAATTCTCGGCTTTTATCATGGCGTTCCCTTTCCTCATCGAGGTCCCTTTTATGGCAATGTTACCCCTGATCTTATTGTGATTTATCAGGGTCCGATTGAAGCTCTCTGTAATTCTGAGGAGGAAGTGGAAGAGAAAGTCAAAGAAGTTGTCCTTCATGAAATTGGTCATTATTTCGGTTTAAGTGAAGCCGCCTTAAATCGAATAGAAAAAGAAGGAAAATCAGAAAAGAAGAAAAAAAATAAGTCACCATTGATCAAATGATAGGCTTGCTAAGCTAATTGTCTTCAATTTAGGCAACTAAATAAAAATGTATAAAAAGGGTAATAGCCAACAAGGAGGCTAATCTGATGAACGAAAAAAAATTTGAAGGCATTTTTGCAGCTTTGACTACTCCTTTTATGGAAGGAGAGTTAGCCCTTAATAAGTTCATTCATAATTTGAATTATTACAATCAAACAAGCTTGGCTGGCTATGTGGTGCTCGGTTCAACTGGCGAAGCTGTTTTTTTGGGAGAACAAGAAGCTTTCAAAATAGTTTCGACAGCTCGAGAAAATTTAGCTCCTGGAAAAAAATTAATCGCCGGGGCTTCTCGGGAATCCGTGAAAGAGACCATAAATTTTATAAACCAGCTGGCCGAATTGGGGGCTGAAGCGGCTTTAGTTAAACCACCTTATTATTATAAACCAAAAATGACACGAGAGGCTCTTAAAACTTTTTTCTTAACAGTGGCTGACCAGGCTAAAATTCCGATAATCATCTATCATATCCCGCAAAATACGGGTCTTATTCTTGATTCCGAATTGATTATCGAGCTTGCTCTTCATCCTCAAATTATTGGGATGAAAGATAGTTCAGGTAATTTAGCCACTGTTGGGGAAGTTGTCCCAGCCGTTAAATCTGATTTCTGCTTCCTTACCGGAGCTGGAAGCATTCTCTTTCCCTCTTTACAAATGGGAGCTTGTGGGGCAATTTTAGCCGTAGCCACAGTAATTCCAGAAATTTGCTGTCGTCTTTATAACTTATTCCGTCAAGGCCAATATGAAGAAGCCTTGGCTTGGCAAATTAAAATAATACCTCTCAATAAAGCTTTAACTCAAACCTTGGGAATTCCAGCAATTAAATATGCCCTTGATCTTATCGGCCTTTATGGTGGTGAGCCTCGCCTTCCTTTACTTCCATTAAGTGACCAAGATAAAGAGAAAATAAAATTTTTATTAAACTTTAATAAGTTTTAAATTTGCCTTTTTTAAATTTGCCAATTTCGCTTTGCTTAAAAAAAAGGACCGTGCACCTAGCTCCGACCAGCGCCTTCCCTGCGCAACTGGACTCATTGGCTCAGGCAAGGCGACCTCTCGCCCAGGTGTCGAACCTGCTACCGTTGCTACCTTCCGGTCCTGGCGGGGTTCACAGGACGAACCTTGCGGAGGGCCCTAACCTTCATCGCCTCTTCATCCAGCCCTGTCCAGAAAAGGAGCGGCCTCGGCTAGGAATTCGACCCCACTGAGCGGGTTGTGGGTTACAGGGCACCGCTAGCTCCCCGTCTAGCACGGTCCTTTCATTTTTTGCCATAATTATAATCGGAAGGCAAGACCGCCATTGATTAAAAAACCATTCCAGAAGTTACCTTCAAAATAGAAAGAGAAACCTCGATATATTTCTAGCCGTAAACCTAAGCCAAGCTGAATTAAAATAATTTTCTCAAGATTAATATGGCTCTGCTCCTCTTGCTGCCATTGTTTAAAGCTTTTATCTTTTGAATCTTTAATCGGCTCTTTAAAGCCAGCTAATTGATAGTTTCCACTATAACTATAGCCCATCTTTCCCTTGGTTGGGCCGTAGCCAAAACCAAAAATAAAATAAGGACAAAGAAACGAGCGCGGAACTCCATCCCAGCGGAAACTAAAATGAATCAAAATTGGATCAGCTTGGATAAAAGCTTCACTCTCAATTTCAGCTTTCGAGCCATTATCATAATTTTGAGTTATTAAGCCTTTGGCCTTTAATTGGAGATGAGTTTTCTCTAACGATAGACCTAAGCTAAAAGAACTTGTCTCACCAAGATAAAAGTAACGAAGGCCAATCCCTAAATTATTCCCTCCTATTTCTAGGGAAAACTGCTGTTCATAGGAAGATTGAGTGAGAGAACCATATCGCGAAGATAAAAATTCGGTCAATTCCTGCCTAATCTCAGAGCCAATTCTTTTTTTAAGATTTTTTTCAAAAAACGAGAGGACTGGGTCAAGTCCCCATCGGCCATAATGAAAATTTATTTCCCAGTGTCCCCCTAACAAATAACGCTTTTTGGTCAGATTATCTTGAGATTGGCTTAAAATTCGGTCAGAAATTACTTTTTTAGAAGTCTCCTCTTCTAAAAAATTCTTTTCGGCCATAATGATTTCTTTCTTTCCTTTTTCCTCAATAAGCTCACTCTTTTGAGTCGATCGGAGGATCTCTTCAGCAAAAGAGAATTGTTGTTTTACCTCTTGGAAAATCTTGACAAAAGATGGAGGATAAAAAAGAGATGAAATTTCTTTTTTGGGATCAACTGAAAAAACTTTTAATAAATAATCTTTTGTAGCCTTGTCATCATTGAGATTAAAAGAACAGAGAGCCGCTCCAAAAAAAGCTCTAGAAAGGTACATATTCCTATCGGTTAACTTGATAATTTCGAGGTATAAAGCTCTGGCCTTTTCAAAATCTCCTTGGATATAAAGAACATCAGCCCGAGAAAGAAGCCCTTCAACGCTGTTTTCTTGAGCTTGAAGTTTAAGGAATAAACTAAAATTAGCCAAAAAAAGATAAAAGAAAAAAAGGATTATTGACCGTTCTTTCCAATTTTTATTAATCATCTTTAATTTATAATAGTAACCAGACTTATCTCAACTTGTCAAAATATTTCTTCATTCAATAAATCCAAAAAGAGCAATTGACAAGGTAAGCCTCCAAAGTTAAGATAATAAAGGAGGTTAAGATGTTTTTTTGGGATTATACCTTCGTCCTTTTAATTCCACCTCTTTTGCTTGCTCTTTATGCTCAAGCGAAAGTCCAATCAACTTTTAACCGTTTTAGTCGCCGTCTTTCTCGTCGGGGACTAACAGGAGCTGAGGTGGCAGCCCGCATTTTAGGAGCTAGCGGAGCCGGTCGAGTTGCGATTGAAAAAATCCCTGGGCGATTAACTGATCATTACGATCCACGAAAAAAAATTCTTCGTCTATCTGAACCCGTGTATGAAAGTAGCTCAATCGCGGCTTTAGGTGTTGCCGCCCATGAAGCGGGACATGCTTTACAAGATCATTTCCATTACGCCCCTTTGCACCTTCGCAACGCCATTTATCCAATAGCTAATCTTGGCTCAACCTTAGCCTTTCCCCTTTTCTTTATTGGGTTGATTCTAAGTCAAGGCCGGCCTCATTTCTTAATGGACCTAGGCATTCTTTTGTTCGCTGGGGCTGTGGCTTTTACTGTAATTACTCTTCCCGTTGAATTTAATGCATCTCGCCGGGCTTTAGCCATATTACGCGAAGGCAATTATCTCACCTCGGAAGAACTTGAGGGCGCTCGCCAGGTTCTCTCAGCAGCCGCTTTAACTTATGTAGCCGCCACCGCCATGGCGGTAATGCAATTGCTTCGCCTCTTTCTTATCCGCCAATCAAGAGATTAAACTTTTTTTAATTTATCGACAACCTCTCTCATGTTTCAAATGAAAAATTAAGTTTTTAAGCTTTGACTAGGTTCTTAATTACCTTTAGGCCTCGGGTAGAAAAAGAAAGCCAAATTAATTCAAAAGATCATCTCAAAGAAATGAGTCTAAAAATAAAAGGGCTGCTTTAGGCATAAGTTTTCTTTTTTCCAAAAAATTATTTCGCCCTAAACTCGCACCTATCTTCTTCTAGGTCTATATCTTGGCTTAAGCTCTTAATTTAGCCAGCCTGGAATAATTCATTCAATCTAGCTTTTACCAGCCAATTGGATATTATTTCACTTTTTTGAATCATAATTCAATTATTTGAATTTTTGACTGTCTATAATTAGCAAATTTAGCCATATGACGATTTTGCTTGGATAAAAAGAAGGAAATTTCAATATTTTGAATTATTATTCAAAAATTTGAATTTATGACAAGATATTAGAAAGTCAAGTCATTTAATTCCTTTATTTTCAATAAGATATAAAATGACTAATTGGCACAAAATTTGCAGAATTTCGCGTTGAAAGGAGGTGGAAATAAGATAAGCCAGAAGGGAGGAAAGGTCTAAAGGTTTTTTAAGGGGAAAAGGAGGTTTTAAAGGAGGTTAAATGAGAAAAAAAGTATGCCTAATAATAATGGGCTTAATTATGGTGTCGCCCTTCCTCCTTGGTCAAGCCACATCAACCTCATCTAAGATAATTGGCAAGGTCACTGACGAGAATGGAAATCCTCTCCCAGGGGTAACGGTTACAGCTGAAAGCCCTAAGCTAGTAGGTATTTCCTCGACGATTACTGATGATAAGGGGATTTACCGGCTCCTAGCCCTCCAACCTGGCGAATATACTCTGACTTTTACTCTTCAAGGCTTTAATACTGTAGTTCGCAAAGACATTGTTCTACACATTGACGAGACCTTAACAGTTAATATAACTATGACTCCTGGCAAGATTGAGGAGGAAATAACGGTTACGGGCATGGCCCCTCTAATTGACGTCCGAAGCACGACTAAAGGAATGACGATTACTCGGCAGATGTTTGAAGTTCTACCAAGGGGCCGTAACTTTGATACTCTGGTAACGGCCGTTCCAGGAGTTAATAACGAACCTTGGCTTGGTGGAATCTCCGTTGACGGAGCTTCAGCGGCTGAAAACCAGGTTTATATTGACGGGACCGATATTACCCGAAACGATGTTGGTTTACCTCGGATTGGGGCGGCCTTTGAATTTGCGGATGAAATTCAGGTGGTGGCCAGCGGTTATAACGCTGAGTATGGTGGGGCTCTCGGTGGAGTTATTAACGTTGTCACTAGACAAGGCGGCAACGAATATCATGGTGAAGTCATTGCCTTCTACAATAGTCATTGGATGAGAGGCATAGGAAGAGATACGCTTCGGCTCAATCCCTATGATACAACTAAAGCTGAATATGTCAATTACGAAACAGGGAAAAATCTCGAAGCTACAGTAGGCAAACTAAGGAAAGATAAATATA
>JAOAFQ010000014.1 GCA_026416195.1 Candidatus Aminicenantota bacterium
TTACAAGTAAGAGAAGCCAAGGCATTGACAGAATTGGCTTATTCCTAAACGAAGGATTGGAGGGTAGAAAAACCACTTTTCTTGCCTTAATCAGGAAAAGACAGCTCATTTTGGCCTCCCCACTAATTCCATAAGATCTAAGGAATTATAAGTTTATTTGTCCTTCTATCTCAAGCGACTAAATTTTTTCTTTTCTTCTGAAACCTTATTCCTGATTCTTTTTTTTGATTTTGAAAGTTACGGTGCCACCTCCAGTGATTCGATAAGGATCTAAGCACTGAACATAAGCGGCTTCGTCAGGTCCAGCCAGCCCAAGTTCCTGAGGTTGAATACCTCGACTTAGAGCTACATAATAGGGAGAAATGGATTGGAGGGCATGAAGACAGACGGGGAAATCAGCTATAAGCTTATAGCCATCTTTAATCAAAAATGTCTGGCCAATCTTGAAGGTCGGACAAACACCTTCTATTTTTTCCACTGAAACCATGAGGTCCTTTTGTCTTTTTTCCATGCTTCACCTCCCATAATTATTAAAATTTATAAATAGTTAGCCGCGAATCTTTTTGGCCTCAGTTGGTTAAAAGCCTCATGGAATTTATCATCTCCATGGTTTGACGGGAAGCTCTGAGGTAATCACCTAAGACTTGGATCGACAGGCTTGAAACTTTTGTCGCCAAGGAAGACTATTTTAATTAATTTTTCTCATTGGTAGCTTAATTGTCAGCCTAACTAGGACGAATCTTTTAATCGACCGATTCAGGGTCAGAAAGAATTAAAGACGAAGGGAAAGGCCACCTCGGACAAGGAAACCATCCCAAATTCCCCCTGTTAGCCAAAGATGAAAATTTCTCGAGACTTTGACTTTGAGGCCTAGATCTAACTGGACAAAAGGAAAAAACCCGGGTAGCGGGAAGTTATTTCCCTCCGCCTCGCGTTCATCCTTAAGCTGCTTTAGACTTTTAGTGTCGCCACCAGAATAGCTCTCTTCCGGTTCTCCTGTAATTTTGAGCCTTCCTTGGTAATTATAAGTTAAGGTACTCTGTTCAAGAGCGCTGCCACCACTGGCCCCGACGCCAAATGTAATAAGAGGATGAACCGGACTTGAAGGAAATATATCCCAGCGAAAACTTAAATGAAAGGAAAGGGGTTTAATTAAAAATTCGCCTGAGGCTTTCCCTGAAAAATTAGCTATTTTCTTGTTAATTGTGTTTTCTAGCTCAAGGTCAGCTGAAAGTTCGGGTAGACCAACCTTCATCGTGGTCTTCTCGACAGCTAATCCCAGACTAAATGAGCCATTTTCGCCTCCAGGATACCAGCGGAGTTCAACCCCATAATTATCGCCGCTTGAATCGAAACGGACATTTTGGCTATAAGCTTTTTCAGCCAACTCGGGATGATTAGCCTGAATATCCTCAAGAAAATTTTTCTTAAGATGATTTTCCAGGGCATCATTCAACATATTTTCAATAATCGGCCGCAGAAGGTTAATACTCCAGCGACCATAATGAAAATTAAATTCAAAATGACCCTGAGCGGAAGCTGATGCGGAAGCTAGAGACAGAAAGGAAATAATAAATAAAAATGTGGCTAAGACTTTAAAAACTTTAGTTAAACGCATTTTCTTTTTCATCTTATCCTTCTTTTTTTGAATTTAAGCATAATGATTATTTTTCTTTAATAAGAAATTTTCAAGTCCCAAATTTAAAAGGCGATGTCCAAGAGGATGGTATTCTCGGGGAAAGATTTTATTGCTCGTCCAATTCAACCCGACGGTTCTTCGCCCAGCTTTCGTCCTGCTTATTAGAAGCGACAGGCGCAAGAGGGTTTACCCCTTTAGCTTTAA
>JAOAFQ010000035.1 GCA_026416195.1 Candidatus Aminicenantota bacterium
CCTCTACCCCTGCCATAATGGACGGTTTGATCTTGAGGGTCGAGTCATTGCTGGTCCACCGCCTCGGCCTTCGGAGTCCTTGAAGTCGAAGTGTCTGATGGAGAAATTTGGATCTATAAGAAAAAAGCTTAATTTCAAATAGGGCCAGGTAAAAAGAGAGAAAGTGAATAAATTCGGTTTAGGAGGATAAGGTGTGGGATTATCAGGCGAGCAAAAATCGCTTTTAATTAGATTAATGAAGATAAAATATTTTTGATCAAGATAATAATTTCATAAACTTTAACAGTTCTTATTTTTCCTATCGATTAAATAAAAAATATAGGAATATTGACAGAAAGAAATGATCATTTTAAAATTTTGAACGGAGGAATAAAAATGAAAAAACCCCTTCTCTTGGGATTAGGAGGCAGCTTTGTTTTAATTAGTCTTCTTATCAGTCAAAATTTCACTTATGTGGGAGCAGCTAAATGTGCTATGTGTCATCGATCTGAAAAACAAGGACAACAATTTCCGATTTGGGAAAAATCAACCCATTCGACCTCCTTCAAAGCTCTTTCTTCACCTCAAGCCAAGATATATGCTCAAAGTGAAGGAGTAACGAATCCGACCGAAAGTCCACAATGCTTAAAATGTCATGCCCCTCTTTTTGAAAAAGCCTCTGACCTTAAAGCCGAAGGCGTCACCTGTGAAGTCTGCCATGGCCCTGGCAGTGAATATCGAAAATTAAATATTATGAAGGATAGGGAGTTGGCGGTGAAAAACGGTCTTATTGTTTATGCTGATGAGGCTGCTATTAGGCAACAGTGCCTCACTTGCCATGCCATGGCTCACGGTAAAACCTTCGATTTTGCTTCTGCCTGGGCCAAAATAAAGCATCCCGTTCCAGGCAAATAAAGGGCATTCAATTTTAGATGAATTGAGGGTAAATCAAAGTCTTATGAAGCTTAAAATTTAACTAATTTTAGAAATGAGAAGAAATAAATTTTTTATGAAGCAAAATTAATCTAAATCGAAGGTAAATCAAGTTGCCAAAAAATAAGCTCATTATTTCTCCTCTATTTGGGCTTTTGTTATTCTTTTGGCTTAATTCGCCTCTTTCTGCCAAGATTTCTCAGCCGGTAAAATCCCTGACCAAGACCAATTGTCTTAGCTGTCATGGGCTAGCCGGCCAACTGCCCGACGCCTTAAAGATTGATGAGAAGGCCTTTTTTTCTTCCGTCCACGCTTCGCTTAATTGCACTGATTGTCATGCCATAGTTATGGCCAAACAAGGGCCTGGACCTCACGAAAGGAACATCCCCCCACCCGATTGCACCTCCTCCTGCCACCAAGAAAAGCCTAAAGCTCCTGAAAAAGTAGGTCCACTCAGCTATCGAGATAGTGTTCATGGTCGAGCCTATTTTGAACGGGGAGAAGAAGAGGTGGCACGTTGTTGGGATTGCCATGGCAAACATAATATCCTTCCTTCTAGCCATCCTGACTCCACCGTTAACAAAGTTAATATCCCGAGAACTTGCTCGGTTTGTCATGAAAACATGGCGGTGGTGGTCAAATATCATATCCATCGAGAAGCCCCCTATCAGGAATACCGTCAATCAGTTCATGGACGAGCCCTCTTCAGCCAAGGAGTCGCCTCTTTTGCCGCGGTGTGTACTGATTGTCATGGTGTCCATAATATTCAGGGAGTTGGGGCGCCTCATTTAATGGCCCGCCAACCAACGACCTGCGGTCGATGCCACGAACAGATTTACGCGAAATATAAGGAAAGTATTCATGGCCAAATGGCTCTGAAGGGCGATCCTAACTCGCCCCTTTGTGTCGATTGTCATGGAGAACATAAAATAATTCCCCCTGGGGAAGCGGGGTCATCCACCTATTATCAAAATATCCCTAGGACTTGTGCTACCTGTCATGCCCGACCAGATATAATGAAAAAATATGGGATTCCAGCCGATCGAATAGCTACTTTTATCGAAAGTCTGCATGGGATTGCTCTTGGCTATGGAGTTAAAGGAGCGGCTACTTGTGTAAGCTGTCATGGAGCCCACGACATTCTTCCAGCTTCTGATCCAAGAAGCCCTGTTCATCCATCCAATGTCGTCCGCACTTGTAGTCAAGATGGTTGCCATCCAGGCATGCCCGACGCCGTCGCTCGAACTAAAATCCATGTGGGCCCATCGGCCCAACGGCCTGGCGTGGTTTATTATTTAGAAAAAATTCTTATCGCCATCGTCATAATCACTCTGATTTTCACCGTCATCTGGTTTGTTCCTGGATTTATCCATCGAGCTCGCCTTATCGCCAAGAAAAAGAGATGAAGCTAAAAATTATTTTTTTAATAATGAGTCTTTTCGGTCTAGTCCTGCTGTCTACTCAATCTTTTGGCCAAAATAACGAGGAATGTTTCACCTGTCACGAGGAGAATCTTCGCCTAAAATTAGCTACTTCCATTCATGGGGAAATGGGCCTAAGCTGCCTTGATTGTCATGAGGATCTTAAAAAAATAAAAGAATTTCCTCATCCTGAAAAACTTCA